>DASTOI010000063.1:0-6038 GCA_035762585.1 Myxococcota bacterium | reverse complement strand
ACCAGCGCTTCGTGCTGCGCTTCGACGCGAAGCCCGACGCCGTCTCGGTCGAGCGGCACGTGCGCTTCGAGCCGGCTGGTGCGCCCGCGGCGATCCCGGTGCGCGTCGTCGCCGGCGCTGAGCGCGAGCAGACGCTGAAGCAGGCGCTCTGGGACAAGCCGCGCGACGCCGACGTCGTGATCGAGCCGGTGCTCGCGCTGCCGGCGGACTCGCGTGTCGCGCTCGCGATCTCGCCAGGCATTACGGCGAACGGCGTCGCGTCCAAGAACGCGCAGACGTTCACCTACAAGACGCGCGCGCCGCTCTCGCTGACGGTTCACTGCGAGCGGACGAGCTCCGGGGCCGGCTGCCTGCCGATCGCGTCGGTCTCGCTGCGCTTCTCGAGCCCGGTCGCGGTCTCGACGATGGGGCGCGCGCGGCTCGTTCCCCTCGAGACGGCGCAGAATGGCGAAAAGGGGTCTGACCCCGTTCCGCCATTGCAGCTCGCGCGGTCGGATGCGAGCGAGAAGAGCGCGTTCGACGACTCGTTCGTCGCGAAGGGTCCTTTCGTGCCGAAAGCGCACTACCGGCTCGAGCTGCCCGCCGAGCTGCGCGACGACGCCGGCCGCGCGCTCGCGGAGATCGATCCGCAGCGCCTCGTGCTGGAGTTCGACGATCTGCCGCCGCTCGCGAAGTTCGCCGCGCCGTTCGGGCTCGTCGAAGCCGCGGATCCGCTGCTGCCGGTGACGCTGCGGCGCATCGAGCCCGAGGCACTGTCGAAGGGAATCTCGATCGCGCTCGGCGGCGAGACGCAGAGCCTCCACGCGCCGAACGCGCGCCAGATCTGGCGCTGGCTGCGCGTCGCCGGCGAGACTCACGAGCGCACACGCTCGATGTCGCTCCTCACCGCGAGGGGCGACGAGACGCTCCCGGCGCCGAAGACCTTCGAGCTGCCGCGCAGCCAACGCCCCGACGCGACCGAGGTCGTGGGGATCCCGCTGCCCGGCCCGGGCCTGCACGCCGTCGAGATCGCGAGCCGCGTGCTCGGCGGCGCGCTGCTGGGCGAGAAGCAGATCTATTACGCCCGCTCGGTCGCGCTGGTCACGAACCTGTCGGTCCACCTGAAGCTCGGCCGCGAGGGCTCGCTGGTCTGGGTGACGACGCTCGATCGCGCGAAGCCCGTCGCGGGCGCGCGCATCGCGGTCACCGACTGCGAGGGCCGCGAGCTCGCGGCGGCGACGACCGACGACGACGGCATCGCGCGCGTCGACGGCCTCCCCGCCGGCAGCGAGCTCTCCGAGCGCAGCGAGTGCGGCTGGAAGCGCTACGAGCGCGGCTTGCTCGTCACCGCGCAGCTCGGCGCCGACGTCTCGTTCGTGCACACGAGCTGGAACGAGGGCATCGAGCCGTGGCGCTACGACGTGCCGACGAGCTGGCGCGAGCCCGGCCCAATCGCCCACACGATCCTCGACCGCGCGCTGTTTCGCGCGGGCGAGACGGTGCACATGAAGCACCTGCTCCGCGTGCCCGCACTCAGCGGAATCGTGAACGTGGCGCCCACCGCGCGGCCGACCGAGATCCGCGTCGTGCACACCGGCAGCGGCGACACGTTCACGCTGCCCGCCGACTTCGCCGCGGACGGCAGCGCGACGAACGAGTGGGAGATCCCAAAGCAGGCGAAGCTCGGGACTTATCAGGTCGTGCTGGCCGGCGGCGGCGACGATCTGTACACCGGCTCGTTCCGCGTCGAGCAGTACCGGCTGCCGCTGCTGTACGGAAAGCTGCAGGGGTCGAAGAAGCCGGTGCTTGCGGGCAAGCCGATCTCGCTCGACGTCGCGCTCTCGTATTTGTCGGGCGGGCCGGCCGCAGCGCTGCCGGTCGAGCTGCGCTCGCAGCTGCGCCCGTCCTCCGTCGGCGAGGTTCCCGGCTTCGAGCAGCACGTGTTCCTGCGCGGCAACGTGAGGACGGGCGTCGAGCGCCGCGAGGGCGGGTGGTGGCGAGAAGAGGAGCAGCGCGCGGCGGCGGCGCCCGCGCCGGCGAAGCAGCTGACGCTCGACGGCGCCGGCGGCGCGCGCACCGAGCTGGGCCCGGTTCCGGAGAGCGACGTTCCCCAACAAGTGCTCGCCGAGCTCTCGTTCCGCGATCCGAACGGCGAGCTGCAGACGCTCGCGCAGACGATCCCGGTATGGCCGGGCGAGCGCATGATCGGCCTGCGCGTCGCGAAGCATGCGACCGCCGAGCAGCCGCTGCGGACCGACATCGCGCTGCTCGATCTCGAGCGACGCCCGGTCGCGGGCGGCGCCGTCTCGGTCGAGCTGTTCCAGCGCAAGGTCTACTCGTACCGCAAGCGGCTGGTCGGCGGCTTCTACGCGTACGAGCACGCCGTCGAGACCCAGCGCATCGCGACGCTGTGCGAGGGCAAGACGAATCGCGCGGGCACGCTCTCGTGCAGCGCGAAGCTGCCCGCGACCGGCCAGCTGATCGTGCGCGCGACCGCGAGCGACGGCGCCGGCCGCTGGATCGCGACCTACGAGGAGATCTGGATTCCGGGCCCCGAGGAGTATTGGTACGAGGCGAGCGACGCGGACCGGATCGACCTGATCCCGGAGAGCCTTCGCGTCGAGCCGGGCGAGAGAGCGCGCATCCAAGTGCGCGTGCCGTTCCGCGACGCGACCGCGCTCGTCACGGTCGAGCGCGAGGGCGTGGCCGAGGCGTTCGTGACGCGGCTCTCGGGCCGTGATCCGGTGATCAAGGTTCCGATCACCGCGGCGCACGCGCCGAACGTATTCGTGTCGGTGCTCGCGGTGCGCGGGCGCGTCGCGAAGCCGGAGGCCACCGCGTTCGTCGATCTCGCGCGCCCGGCCTCGAAGCTCGGCGTCACCGAGCTGTACGTCGGGCTCGCGCCGCGCACGCTCGACGTGAGCGTGAAGCCAGAACGCGAGACCTATCAGGTGCGCGAGCGCGTGCGCGCGAAGATTCGCGTGCGCACCGCGACGGGGAAGGCGCCGCCGCCCGGCACCGAGCTCGCGATCGCGGTGGTCGACGAGGCGCTGCTCGAGCTCGAGCCGAACCGCAGCTGGGACGTGCTCGAGGCGATGCACGGCCGGCGCGATTACGGCGTCAGCACGTATACCGCGCAGCAGCAGGTGGTCGGGAAGCGCCACTTCGGGTTGAAGGCGCGGCCTGCGGGCGGAGGCGGCGGGCTCGGCTCCACGCGCGAGCTATTCGACACGCTCTTGCTCTGGAAGCCGCGCGTCGCGCTCGACGCGAACGGCGAGGCCGAGATCGCGTTCGCGCTGAACGATGCGCTGACACGCTTCCGTGTCGCCGCGATCGCGACGAGCGGCGTCGATCGCTTCGGCACTGGCTTCGCGAGCGTGCGCACGACGCAGGACGTGATGGTGCTGCCGGGCGTCGCGCCGGTCGCACGCGAAGGCGATCGCGTGCGGCCCGAGTTCACCGTGCGCAACGCGAGCGACGAGCCGCGCGCCATCGACGTGTCGCTCGCGGTCGCCGGCCTGCCTGAGAAGCTCGAGCCGAAGCGCTTCGAGCTCGCGCCGGGCGAGGCGCAGATCGCGGCGTGGGAGGTCCGGATTCCGGTCGATTTGCATTCGCTCGAATGGACCGCGTCGGCGACGGCGCCGCCGGAAGCAGGCGCCGCGGCTCGCGTGTACGACCGCGTCACGGTGAAGCAGCAAGTCGTCCCCGCGGTGCCGGAGACGATCCTGCAGGCGGAGCTCGTGCAGCTCGGCGCCGCGCCGTTCGCGCGCGTCGTCGAGCGGCCGCACGACGCGATTCCCGGCCGCGGCGGCATCGACGTCCTGCTGCGCCCCTCGCTCGCCGCCGACGCGCCGGGCATCGACCGCTACTTCGCGCTCTATCCGTACGATTGCCTCGAGCAGCAGACGTCGACCGCGATCGGCACGCTCGACCGGGAGAAGTGGCGCGCGACGATGGGCGTGCTGCCGAGCCATCTCGACGCGGATGGGCTCGCGAAGTTCTGGCCGAGCCCATGGCTCGAAGGCAGCGACACGCTCACCGCGTACCTGCTCGCGATCGCGCACGAAGCGGGGTGGGAGATTCCGCAGGCGAGCCGCGAGCGCATGCTCGACGGGCTCGAGGCGTTCGCGGACGGGCGGATCACGCGCTGGAGCTGGGCGCCGATCGCCGACGTGCAGCTGCGCCGGATTGCCGCGCTCGAGGCGCTTTCTCGTTACGGGCGCGTGCTGCCGGGGCACGTCGCTTCGCTGCCGAGCGATCTCAGTCACCTGCCGACGTCGGCGCTGCTCGACGTCTGGAGCCTGTTAGGGCGAGTGGCCGAGCTGCCCGCTGCCGCCGCGCGGCGCGCGCGCGTCGAGAGACTGCTGCGTGCGCGGCTCACGGTGGGCGGCACGACGGTCGGCTTCTCGACCGAGCGCGGCGACGCGCTGGACTGGATGCTCGCAACCGCCGAGGCGAATCTGAACCGCTTCCTGCTGCTCGCGCACGGGACGCCGTTCGAGCGCGATCTGCCGCGGCTGATGAGGGGCGCGCTCGCGCGCCAGCGCGAGGGCAGCTGGAGCACGACGGTCGCGAACGCGTGGGGCCGCCTCGCGCTGCGCCGCTTCGCGGAGCGCTTCGAGGCCCAGCCGGTCGCGGGCGAGACGCTTTTCGCGCTCGGCAGCGCCGAGCAGCGTACGCAGTGGGACCGCGGCGTAACAGCGGGGTCAGACCCCGCGGTTACGCCGAAATCGCGGCTGCCGTGGCCGGCTGCGCGTGCGGAGCTGCGCGGGCGGCACACGGGCGCGGGAAAGCCATGGGCCGAGATCCAGAGTGTCGCAGCGGTTCCGCTGAAGCAGCCGCTGTTCGCCGGTTATCAGATCGAGCGCAGCTGGACGCCGGTCGTGCAGAAGACGCCGGGCGTCTGGGCGCGCGGCGACGTCGTGCGCGTGCATCTGACGATCGACGCGCAGAGCGACTTCTCATGGGTCGTCGTCGACGACCCGATCCCCGCCGGCGCGACGATCCTCGGCAGCGGCCTCGGCCGCGATTCCCAGCTGCTCACGCAGGGCGAGTCGACTGCGGGCGACGGCTGGTGGTGCCCGTGCCGCGCGTTCACCGAGCGCACGCAGCTCGCCTACCGCGACTACTTCCAGTACGTGCCGAAGGGGAAGCTCGAGATCGAGTACACGCTGCGGCTCAATCAAGACGGCGAGTTCGCGCTGCCACCAACGCACGTCGAGGCGATGTACGCGCCCGAGACGTTCGCCGACCTGCCGCACGAGACGCTGCGGGTCGCGAAATGAAGCGCCAGAAAAAAGGTGAAGCCGGGGACGTTCCTCCTTTTCTTGAAGCCGGGGACGTTCCTCCTTTTCTCACCGGATTGCTTCCGGCGGCTGCGCAGAACGCGGGCGGAAAAAAGGAGGAACGTCCCCGCGGTTCACCTTGTTTCGCGACGGCGGCGGCGGCGGTCGCGGGGCTCTTGATCGCGGCGCTCGCGCTGCTCCGCGCGTTCGAGCCGCTGGTGCCCAGCTATCCAGTGGTGCGCGCACAGCACGCGCCCAGCGAGGCGCGCCTCCTCGATCGCCACGGGCGCCTGCTGCACGAGCGGCGCGTCGATGCGAGCGAGCGGCGGCTCGCGTGGACTCCGCTCGCCGAGATCTCGCCCGCGTTGCTGGCGGCGGTGATCGCGATCGAAGACCGGCGCTTCGCGTCGCACGCGGGCGTCGACTGGCTCGCGCTCGGCGGCGCCGCGCTCGCGACGCTGCGCGGCGAGCCGCGCGGCGCGAGCACGCTGACGATGCAGCTCGCCGCGCGGCTCGATCCGCAGCTGCGCGCCGCGCGCGGCGCGCGCTCGCCGGCGCAGAAGCTGGGGCAGATGCGCCGCGCGCGCGCGATCGAGCGGAGCTGGTCGAAGCCCGAGATCCTCGAGGCGTACCTGAATCTCGTCTCGTATCGCGGCGAGCTGATCGGCGTGAACGCGGCCGCGCGCGGGCTGTTCGACAAGGCGCCGCATGCGCTCGATGCGAGCGAGGCGTGGCTGCTCGCCGCGTCGCTGCGCGCGCCGAGCGCGGAGCCCG
>DASTOI010000062.1:0-6843 GCA_035762585.1 Myxococcota bacterium | reverse complement strand
GTGAGAAATCCGCCCGTCGCGAGCGTGTTGACCGTGATTCCGAAGCGTCCCAGCTCCGCGGAGAGCGACTTGTTGAGGGCGACGACACCGACGCGCGTCACGTTTGCGGTCACGAGCGGAAGCTCGCGATGCGGCTCCTTCGCGCAGATGGAGCCGATGTTCAGCAGCCTGCCCCAGCGCTTCTTCTTCATGTCCGGGACGACGGCGCGGGAGAGCCACACGACGCTCATCACGATCTGGTCGTAGGCAGCACGGAAATCGTCGTTCTGCGTCTCGTCCCAGCGACCGTGGGTCGGTCCGTAGACGTTCGTGATCGCGATCTCCGGCGGGCCGAAGCTCTCGCGCGCCGCGGCGACCGCGCGAAGCACGCCCTCTTCGGTCGCGAGGTCGGCCGCGCACCCCGCGGCGACTCCTCCCTGGGCGCGGATCGCGCCGATCGTCGCGTCGATCGCTTCCTGCCCGCGGGCTGCGATCAGCACGCGCGCACCTTCGCGCGCGAGCTCCTCGGCGATGGCACGGCCGATCCCTTTGCTCCCGCCCGAGACGAGCGCGACTTTGCCCTGCAAGCCGAAATCCATCGCGGTCCTCCCGGTCTAGCAAGCGAAGCGCGCAGCGAGCCGAAGGCGAGCGGAGTCGAACAGTGGCCTCCGCGTGCGCTGGACTCTCGCTGTGCGGTGATTGCGCATCCTCAGTCGGTCTCCTAGAGCGCCACCCAGCCCGCGCCCGCCGCGCTTTCGCGCGCCGCATCGATCACGCGCGCGACGCGCCAGCCGTCGCGAAGCGACGGGATCGGGCGCGTGGTCGCCTCTCCGCGAAACGCGGGCAGCCAGTCTTCGAGCATCAGCGCCTGCGCACGCACGAGGTTCGCGGAGCGCTTCGTGCCGACGTCGGCGCCGGACGCCGGCTCCCTCGCCGAGATCGCGAGCGGACTCAGGCCCACGTCGCTCGCACGTCCCGCCAGGAGCTGCGTTCCGTTCCAGACGAGCGTGCCCTCGCTGCCGAACAGCTCGATGCCGATGCCCGCCGCGTGTGCGCCCACGACGGAGCTGCTCAGCACGACGCTCGCGCCAGTCTGCATGCGCAGGAGGAGCGTTCCCGTGTCGTCCGCGTCGACCTCGACCTCGCGGCCGTCCGCGAGGGTGCGCCGCGAGACGCTCGTGCGCAGATCGGCTGCGACGGCGGTCGGCTCGCCGAGCAGCGCGCACGCAAAGTCGATGTCGTGCGACTGAAGGCCCATCAGGTATCCGCCACCGTCGGCCCTGCGGTACATCCACTCGGACTGCGGCGGGTGGCTCGGATGCCAGTAACCCGCGCTCTGCGTGATGCGCAGGAAGTACGGCGCGCCGAGATTTCCGGCGCGCACCCAATCCGAGATCGCGAGGCGCTCGCGCGACCAGCGGAGCTCGAAGCACACGGCTGCGACGCGGCCGCTCTTCTCGGCGGCGTCGAGAATCACGCGCGCGTCCGCGGCGCCGTGCGCCTGAGGCTTCTCGCAGAGCACGTGCTTGCCGGCCTCGAGAGCGGCGAGTGCCATCTCGCGGTGCAGGACCACCGGTGTCGCGATCGAGATCAGGTCGAGGTCGCTGCGCCGCACGAACGCGCGCCACTCGGTGCTGACGTCGCGAATCCCGAGGCGCTGGCCCGTTTCCGCGACGCGCTCTGGGTTCTGGCTACAGAGCGCCGAAAGCTCGAACCCGGGCACTGCCCGAAACGCAGGCGCGTGGACGAGCGCGCCCCAGCCGACGCCGACGATTCCGACGCGGATCGGCGTCATGCGCGCAGCTCCGCGAGCAGCGCCCGCAAGGCGGGCGCGCTCACCTTGAGCGATGGCGTGCGCGGCAGCGCTTCGACGACGCATACGCGCACCGGCACGAAGTAGGGCGGCAGCGAGGCGCGCGCGACTTGCTTGAGCTCGTCCTCGCTCGGCACGGGCGCGCCGGCGCGCAGCTCGATCGCTGCGACGGGAACCTCGCCGAGCCGCTCGTCGGGTATGCCGACGACTGCGGCCTCGAAGACCGACGGGTGCTTCTCGAGCGCGCGCGCGACCGTCGCCGGATCCACTTTGAAGCCGCCGCGGTTGATGGCGCCGTCGGCGCGGCCCTCGATCCACAGGAAGCCGTCGTCGTCGATGCGCGCGCGATCATTCGTGCGCACCCAATCGCGCCGAGCGAGCTGGTCGGCGCGCACCTCGAGCAGGCCGGATCGGTTGGGTCCGAGCAACGCTCCCAGGTCGGGGTCGACGATGCGCAGCTCGCAGCCAGGGTGCGCACGGCCCGCGCTGCCGCGCTTCTTGGTCGCCCACTCGCGGTGGAGCTTTGCGGTCCAGCCGGCGACCGCGCCGGCGAACTCGGTCGCGCCATACGTCGTCAGGACGGGAATCCCGTAGCGCTCTTCGAACGCGAGCTGAATCCCGACGGGAAGCGGTGCGGTCCCTGATAACACGGCGCGCAGGCTCGCGAGCCGCTCCCTCGGAACGTTCGCCTCCAGGACGGCACGCATCGCGGTAGGCACGAGACCCGTGACCGCGAGCTTGTGTCGCTCGACCGCATCGGCCCACTTCGCGACGTCGAAGCGCTCGAGCAGGCAGTAGGCGCGGCCGTCGTGCGCCGACTTGATGGCGTGCCAGAGGCCGCCGATGTGCACGAGCGAGTTGTAGAGCAATCCGACGCTGCGCTGGAGCTTCGGCGCCGGCGCCTTGCCCGATGTGTAGTGCTCGCTGTTCGCGAGCGAGGCCTCGATCGCGGCGTAGGTAAGAGGGACGCGTTTCGGCTGCCCAGTCGTCCCGCTCGTCAGCATCTCCACGGCGACGCCCGGCTCCGGTGCGCGATGCGAGCCCGGACCCACCGACTGAAGGCCGGTCACGAGACGGCACGGGCGCATGGGATCGCCGGTGAGGGCGATGCCCAAGGTGCCTGCGCTCCGTGCCGCCTCGAACACGGTCGGCGTCGAGAGGTCGTCCGCGTGACCGATCAGCGCGACGAGCCGGAGCTCGCGTAGCTCCTCGCCCAGGCGCGTCGCCCCGACGAGTGGGTTGATGCTCACCGCGCAGCGATTCGAAGTGAGTAGCCCGAGCAGCGCCCCCACGAGCTCGGGCCGGTTGCGCAGCATCACGCCGACGCACGCACTCTCGCCGATGCCGGCGCCGGTGAGATGCCTGTCCGTCTCGACGGCGATCGCGCGCAGCTCTCCCCAGCTGTGCCACGTGCCGCCGAACTCGAGCGCGGGGGCTCGCTCGTCGAGCGCGAGCACGGCGCGGAGCCGCTCCGCGAGCTTCACGACCGCCTCTCCTCGAACACGATCACCGGAACGCCGCGCGCGCGCAGCACCGCCGAGGCCTCGGCGAAGCACTCCTCGCCGGGTTGCCGCCGGCGCAACGTGCCCTGATAAGTCGCCGTGCTGCCGGCGAGCGCGAGCGCATCGAGCACCGGCTTCTTGAAGATGGGGTGGGGCGTGCACTCGAGGATCACCTCGAATCCGTCGCGCAGCGCGCTCGCCAGCGCAGGCGCGACGCGAACGGGTGCGCGCAGGTTGCTCGCCCAATAATCGGCGCCGAGCGCTTCGCCCGGCTCTCGCGCGCCGCTCACGGTCGAGTAGAGCGGCAGCGCGCTCGGCTTCGGCGCGAGGCCGCGCAGCCGCTCGCGAAGCGGCGCGACGAGCGGGTCGAGCAGCGGGCTGTGCGCCGGATACTCGACCTTGATGCGTGCTGCGTAGACCCCGCGTTCGGCAGCGCGACGCAGCAGCTCGGCCATCGCAGCGTGCGTGCCCGAGAACGCGGTCGTTCCGGGCCCGTTTAGGCCGCTGATGCCCGCTTCGGCTTCGAGCCCGCGCAGCAGCTCCGCCGCGTCGGCCTCGCTCACATTGACCACGACCGCGCCGCCCTCCGGCTTCAGTGCGGCGAGCAGGCGCGCGCGCTCCGCCGCGAGCTCGAGCGCATCCTCCCATTCGATGGCGCCTGCAACGGCCGCCGCGGTGATCTCGCCGAGGCTGGTTCCGAGCACGCCGTCGGGCTCGACGCCGCGCGCACGCCATTCCGTCGCGAGCGCAAGCTGAATGGCAACGAGAGCGATTTGGACGACGTCGATCTCTCCGAGGCGCGAGCGCTCTGGCGCCGCCGCGATCACCTCCGAGACGCGGAGCCCGGCGACTCGCTCACTCGCGGCGTCGCAGCGCGCGATCGCCTCGGCGAAGGCCGGCGCCGTCGCACACAGATCCGCGGCCATGCCGGGCCACTGCGATCCGTGTCCTGGGAAGAGGAAGAGCGTTCTCGGTCGCGAAAGGGACAATCATCTAACCCTTTTGTATCATTTGACTGTAGAATCGAATTCAACGCACGGCTATCGCTCGCAGCGCCCGAGTGCAGGGTCCAAAGGAGAGCGAGATGGCAAACGTCGAGACGGAGCGAGCCGCAGTGCGACATCCGAGAGCGGGCAGCCCCGTTCGGGTCCCCAAGACGGCAGAGTTGGTCGCCAATCGGCTGCGGCGGCAGATCGTCAGGGGACAGCTGAAGGAGGGCGACTCCCTGCCTCCGGAGGCCGAGCTCGTGACTTCGTTCGGGGTGTCGCGGCCGACGCTGCGCGAAGCGTTCCGCATCCTCGAGTCGGAATCGTTGATCTCGGTGACGCGCGGCTCGCGCGGCGGCGCTCGCGTCCACCTTCCGGACCTGCGTACGGCGGCACGTCGAGCGGGCATCTTGCTGCAGGTGCGCGGCGTGACGCTCGCCGACGTCCAGGAAGCGCGCATGATCCTCGAGCCGCCCTGCGCGCGGCTGCTCGCTGAACAACGGGATCGCGACGCCCTCCGGCAGCTGCGAGCGGTGATCGAGCAAGAGCGCGTGCAGCTCGACGACCCGCACGCGTTCGCGGAGCTCTCGACGCGCTTCCACGAGCTGATCGTCGAGCTCGGCGGCAATCAGACACTGAGCCTGCTCGTCAGCCTGCTGCACGACATCGTCGAGATGCACGCCGAGGCCTCGCTCGAGAGCGCTCGCGAGAAGGGCGACGAGTCCGCGCTGGCGCGTCGCCGCCGCGCGATTCGCTCGCACGAGAAGCTGGTCGAGCTCGTCGAAGCCGGCGAGGGCGAACGGGCCGAGCGGCACTGGCGCAATCACATGGACGTCGCGAGCCGCCTGATCCTGAACTCCGTCGGCGCGAAGACGGTGGTGGATCTGCTCGAGTAGCCGCGGCGGCGGGGGCACGGGCGTCCTCGAAAGGGAACGATGGATCTTTCGTACGGACCCGAGCTCGAAGCGTTTCGTGCAGAGGTCAGGACGTTCCTCACGCAGAGCTGGCCGCCGCGCGGCGACGAGGCCGAGCTGCCGCGGCCGCAGCGCGAGCAGCGTTTTCGCGAGCGCGCGATCGAGCGCGGCTACGTCTACCGGAGCATCCCGAAGACGTACGGCGGCTCGGAGCAGCCGCCCGACGTGCTCCGCGCGCAGATCATTCGCGAAGAGTTCGGCCGTGCGCGCGCCCCTGCGGAGGTGCAAGGCAACGGCGTCAACATGCTCGTGCCGACGCTGCTCGACCAAGGCGCCGAGTGGCAGCGCGAGCGCTTCATCCCGAAGACACTCACCGGCGAATATCACTGGGCGCAGGGCTACAGCGAGCCGGGCTCCGGCAGCGATCTCGCGTCGCTCAGGACTCGCGGAGAGCTCGTCGGCGACGAGTGGGTGATCCATGGACAGAAGATCTGGACGAGTCAGGCGACGCACTGCCAGTACATGTTCGCGCTGATCCGCACCGAGCCGGATGCGCCGAAGCACGCGGGCATCTCGTACCTGCTGATCCCGCTGAAGCAGCCCGGTATCGCGATCAGACCGCTGAGGCAGATGGACGGGCAGGCCGAGTTCGCGGAGGTGTTCTTCGACGGGGCCCGCACACCGGCGGACTGGATCGTCGGCAAGCGCGGGGACGGCTGGAAGGTCTCGCGATCGACGCTGAAGCACGAGCGCAGCGCGATCGGCAACACCGGACGCGCGGCCGAGCAGCTGGAGAGCCTGCTGCGGCTCGCCAAGAAGGCGACGCTCGACGGAGAGCCCGCGCTCCAGAATGCACACATCCGCGAGCGTCTCGCGGCGCTGCAGGGCCTCGCGCTCGCGCACAAGTACTCCGGCTTCTACCAGCTCTCATGCGACGTCGCGGGCAAGGACGCGGGCGTCATCACGCTGATGAACAAGCTCTTGTTCACGAACTTCGGCCACGAGGTCGCGCAGCTCGCGGTCGAGCTCGTGGGGAACGAGGCGCTGCTCGCGCCGGACGCGAAGAGCGGCGTCCGCAGCGGGCAGGCGAAGTGGCTGAACCAGTTCATGGGCTCGCTCGGCATCGCGATCGCGGGCGGCACCTCGAACATCCAGCGCAACATCATCGCCGAGCGCGGCCTCGGCCTTCCACGCGACGCGACGTCGGGGGGCGGCGCGTGAACTTCGATCTGTCGGAGGAGCAGCAGCTGCTGCAGCAGACGCTGCGCCGCTTTCTCGAGAACGAGTGTCCCGCCGCGCGCGTGCGCGAGCTGTTCGACGTCGCGCCGGCCAACGACCCCGCGTTGTGGAAGGGACTCGCCGAGCTCGGCCTCACGGGCCTGCTCGTGCCCGAGCCGTACGGCGGCGCAGGGCTCGCGCTGCTCGATGCGGTGGCAGCGGCCGAGGTGTTAGGGGAGGGCGCGACGCCTGGACCGTGGGCCGCTCACACGCTGGCTTGCCTCGCGATCGCGAGCGCGGGCAGCGACGCGCAGAAGCGGCGCTGGCTGCCGCGGCTCGCGAGCGGCGAAGCGCTAGGCACGCTCGCGCTCGCGGAGGCCGGTGAGCGCTGGCAGCCGAACGAGTGGCAGCTCGCGCCCGGCGGCGATGCT
>DASTOI010000061.1:0-3280 GCA_035762585.1 Myxococcota bacterium | reverse complement strand
CGGGCTCCGGCAGCGTGATGTCGCCAATGTCCACGCGCTCGCCAGCAGCGCCAATCACCGTGATGCGGCGCGAGCCGCCATTCTCGACGGCGACGCGGAGATCGAACGCGCCGGCGGGAAGGTTCGCCAGCACGAAGCGGCCGTCTGCATCGCAGCGCGCACGCTCGTCGCCCACCACGATCCGCGACTCGGCGTCGCGGAACTGACGCAGGCCCTCGTCCCAGGCGATCTGGCTGTCGATGCCGACGCACGCCCCGGAGACTGGAGCCTGCCGCGCATCCACGACGCGCCCCACGATCTGCAGCTCGGGAGCGAGGCGCACGCGGATTTCGCTCGGATCGTCTTCCGGCGCTCCCCAAAAGTTGATCCGCGCGTACCCCGGGGCCGAGATGCGAAGCGCGCCCTCCATCCATTCGCCCGGAGTGAAGACCTGGGAATTGGCGGCGCCCGCCCACGAGGTCTCGAGCGCGAACTCGCCTCGAGGGTTCGTCGTGGTGGCCGCGAGCACCATCTCCTCGAAGACGTAGGCATACGGATCGATCGCGTGGTTTGCGAAGACGGAGCTCGCGCGTGGGATCGGGAGTCTGAGCGCTTCCAATGTCGGGCGATTCGGAATCCACTCGACCCGCGCGCCCGCGATCGGCTGCGAGCCCGCATCGCGCACGTCGCCTCGGAACACGACGGGGCGTAGCGCGGGTCCGCTCGCCGCCCGGCTACTGGACTGCGCAACGGCTCCCGAAGCGAGCAGCACCAAACCCACGACCGCGGCGTGCCGCACGTTCATCCGGAGCCTCCGCCCGAGCGCGCTTCATACGAGGTATGGTCGCTGCCAGCCTAACGCCCGCCGCCGGAGGCCCGCGATGACCGATCTCTCAGGGCGCGTCGCAGTCGTCACCGGCGCCGGCACCGGGATCGGACGCGCGATCGCGCTGCGGCTCTCGGCGCGCGGGGCGGCGGTCGCGCTGCTCGGGCGCACGCGCGCGACGCTCGAGGCGGTCGCGGGCGAGGCGAAGGGCGACGCGCGCGTGATTCCGTGCGACGTGCAGCAGCGCGCGTCGGTCGACGCCGCGTTCGCGGAGGCCGCGCGCGCGTTCGGGCCGCTGCACATCGTCGTCGCGAACGCCGGCATCGGCGGGCCGAACGATCTCGGCGGCGGCGACCGATGGGACGCGATCGTCCGCACCAACCTCGACGGCGCGTACTTCACGCTGCGCGCGTTCGAGGCGCAGCTCGCCGGCGGCGCAGCCTACAAGCACGCGATCGTGATCAGCTCGTGCGTCGCGCGCTTCGGCGTCGCCGGCATCTCGGCCTACAGCGCCGCGAAGGCGGGGCAGCTCGGGCTCGTGCGCTCGCTCGCGGTCGAGCTCGCGCCGAAGCGCGTGCTCGTGAACGCGATCTGCCCCGGCTGGGTCGAGACGCAGATGGCCGTCGACCGCATGACCGAGATCGGCGCGGAGATGGGCAAGGGCTACCCGGCGGTGAAGGCCGAGCTGCTGGCGGGCGTTCCGCTCCAGCGCATCAGCGAGCCCGACGAGATCGCGGGGCTCGTCGAGTTTCTGTGTGGGCCGGCCGGGAATTCGTTCACCGGGCAGGCGTTCGATCCCAACAACGGCGCGTGGATGGGGTAGAGCCCGACGGCCTCGCAGTGCGTCGAGTCCCGCCCACGAACGAAGTCGACGGCGGCGCGATTCACTCCGTTCAAACAACTGTTGGGTAGCCAGGGGCGCGATAATACTTGCGGCCCTCACCCATTCAGGGGGTGTACGCGGCGGCGCGGCCATGGCAGAGTGCGCGCGTTCTGGTTGTCGAGGACGCATGCGGATCCCGAAGTTGTTACTGCCGATGCTGGTTGCTGCTCTGGCCGCCGCCGATGCCGCACAGGCGGGCTGCTGCACGATCCGCAAGCTCGACGAGACCTTCCCGAGCGTCACCGTTCGCGCCTGTGAGCCGAACGTCGCGGGCGGCTGCGCGAGCGTGCTCTTCGAAGGCCCACTCTCCCTCGGCGATTCCCGGAACGTCTGCAGCGCGCAACCGACGCTGATCTATCAGGAAGCGGCGCCCGGCGAGCCCTTCGGCCCGTTCGTCGAAGCCGTCTGCACCGGCGCCGACGTCGAGATCTGATGCAGCTACGGACGCTTCTCGCCGCAGCTCTCGCGTTCGTCGCGCTGCGCGCAGAGGCCATCACCTACATCGCCGCGACGCCGATCGCGGCGGATGACGACGTGCCGGTGACCGTCTCGCTGGACGACGTCGCCGGCGGCTGTCAGGTGAGCCTGTCGATCGCTCCGGGCTCGGGAACGATCTTCGGATTTTTCGGCAACACGACCGACGAGGCGGCCCTCTCGACCCTCGGCGTGTCGGATCCGAGCGGCGTCCTCGCGCAGTGGCAGTTCGGTCCGGCCAACCAGGTCTGGAAGGTTGGCGCCGGCAACAACCTGACCCCGGTCGACTCGTGGGACTACGGCGTGATGACGGTCGCGACCCCCACCGGCCCGCCGCTCGAGTCGATCTCGTTCACGCTGACGGGCATCACCACGGCGCAGATCGTGAACGCATCGACCGCGGGCTGGATCCTCGGAGTCCGCATCAAGGGGACGAACGGCGCGATCGGACACTCGCGGATGGGCGTTCCGGTGGAAGGCGAGCTGCCGACCGTGAGCATCGCGACGCCGCCAGAAGGGGGGCTGCTCAGTGCGTCCCCCGTATCCGTGACGGGGAGCGTGTCTCCGGGCGCGACCGTCACCGTGAATGGGAACGCCGCGACGGTCAGCGGCACCACGTTCAACGCGAGCCTGCCGCTCGCGGACGGCGCGCACACGCTGACGGCGCTCGCGACGAATGCAACGGGCAGCGCGAGCGACGCAGTGAACATCACGGTGGATACGACGCCGCCGGTCGTCACGATCACGTCGCCGCCAGATGGCGTCACGACGACGGCCGCTCTGATTGGCGTAACCGGCACCGTTGCCGACGCCAGCGCGATCGTCTCCCTCACGGTGAACGGGCAGTCGGTCGCGCTCGTGAACGGCGAGTTCTCGACCACCGTCGCGCTCGCGCTCGGCGGGAACACGATCACCGCGACCGCTGTCGACGCGGCGGGCCACAGCGGCTCCGATTCGGTGACGGCGACGCGCGGCGATCCGCCAGCGATCTCGATCACGAGCCCGACGAGCGGCCTGCTCACGAACCAGACGCCGCTCACCGTGAGCGGCACGATCACCGGCACCGCGCCGATCGCCGTCGCCGTGAACGGAGTCTCCGCAACGGTGACGGGCACGAC
>DASTOI010000060.1:0-6273 GCA_035762585.1 Myxococcota bacterium | reverse complement strand
CTGCTCGACGATCTCGCCGTCCGCGAAGTGCACGGACTCGAGGTAGCCGCTCACGCGCGCGCGAACCTCGACGCGGTCGACCGCCTCGATGCGCGCGGTGTAGTCGTCCCAGTCGACGACCTCGCGCGCGAGCGGGCGCGCGACGTCGACCGTCGGCGGCGCGGCCTGCGGCGCTTCGTCGGCGCAGCGCGCGCCGGCGAGAAAGAGAGCCGATCCGAGCAGCAGCAGCACATGTCTGAGCCGTCGAGCGCACATCCTGCGGGCCCTCCTCTGGCCTCGTTGTCGGGCCGTCCAGAGATGGGCGCGCGGATCTCGGAGCGACGTCGCAGTGATTAGGGACCGAGCGCGCCGCTGGCCAATACATTCTGAGCAAGCGTGTGATACGCAATGGATATGATCCGCCGATGGAGCTCCGGCATCTCCGCTACTTCGTCGCCGTCGCCGAAGAGCTCCACTTCGGGCGCGCCGCAGCGCGCCTGCATCTCTCGCAGCCGCCGCTCAGCCGACAGATTCGCGAGCTCGAAGAAGAGGTGGGCGCACAGCTGCTGAAGCGCGATCGGCGCCGCGTCGAGCTGATGCCCGCCGGCGCGGCGTTTCTCGCCGAGGCGCGCGAGATCCTCGCGCGCTCGGAGCGCGCGGCCGCGCGCGCGCTGCGCGCGAGCCGCGGCGAGCTCGGCGAGATCGACGTCGGCTTCGTGACCTCCGCCACGACCGACGCGTTCGCAGCGATCCTGCGCGAGTTCCACCGCGCGCGGCCGGACGTCGAAGTGCGCCTCTACGACCAGATGCCCCAACAACAGATCGACGGGCTCAGCTCCGGCCGCCTCGACGTCGGCTTCCTGCGCCTGCCCGTCGACCACGGCCTGCTGCGGTCCGAAGTCGTCTGGCGCGATTCGCTCGTGCTCGCGCTGCCGGCGGAGCATCCGCTCGCGAAGCAGCAGCGCGTGAGCTGGACGGAGATCGCGAGCGAGCCGTTCATCAGCGTTCCCTGGCAGCAGAGCCCCGGATTCCAGACCGTCTTCTACGAGGCGTGCCGCGCGGCGGGCTTCGTCCCGCACATCAAGCAGTACGCGAACGACCTGCCGACCGTGATCTGGCTGGTCAGCGTCGGCACCGGCATCGCGGTCGTGACCGGCGGGCTCGCAAGCCTGGCGCGCCCGTCCGTCGTTTTCCGCCCGCTCGAGCCCTCCGGCCCGCAGGTCGACATGGTCGTCGCCTGGCGCCGCGACGAGACGTCGCCGGTCGTCGAGGCGTTCCTCGAGGTCACACGCAGCACCGTGAGAGAAGCCGCGCTCGAGTAGCCGCTTCAGTGGCTGTGAAGAAATGCGCCGTCACAGGCGCAGCGCTGCGCGGAGGCCACCGTTCGATCTCCGCTCGGCTTCGCCTCGCTGCGCGCGCCGAAGCAGCGCTTGCACTCAGCGATCGAGGTTCGCGTAGATCGCCCACAGCCCGATCGTGTCGATCGTTCCGTGCGCGATCACCGCGGGCCACAGGTTCCAGCGCTCACGCGCGGTGATTGCCGCGAGCACGAAGCCGACGACGCCGGTCGACACGATGCCGCCGATTCCCTGATAAGCGTGCGCGAGCCCGAACACGAGCGAGCTCGTCGCGAGCCCGATGCCGAGCGCCGCGCGGCCGCTGCCGAGCAGCGCGCACAGCTCGCGCGCGAGCAGCCCGCGAAACACCCACTCTTCGACGAACACGACGACGACCCAGACGATCGCGAGCCACTGCAGCAGCGCCGCGAGGTCGCCGCGGATGTGATCGAACTGCGAGACGTCCGGCGGTCGCCCCGTGAGCGCCTCGACGAGCGGCTCGAGCGCGAGCGCCGTCGCGACCTGGATCCCGACGCCCGCGCCGACACCGAGCGCGATCGCGCGGCGCCAGCTCGCCGGCCGCTCGAGCCCGAGCCACGACCCGCGCGCCCACGCGACGAGCGCGGTCAGCACGAGCGACAGCATCACGCCGATTCCGGGCGAAGAAGTGAACGCCGTCGCGACCGAGCTAAGCCCTACGGCCGCCGTAACAACCGCCGCTCCCATCGTCCGCGGAGCAAGCAATGCCGCAAGATGCGCCCTGGGATTCGCTTCGGCCATCGACTCCTCCGCTTCCGCACTCGCACCTTGCCAGAACAACCTCGAAGAAAGTGAAGCCTCGCGCGCCTCAACGGCGCGCGAGGCTTCACTCCTCTCCCTAAGAGAACACGCACGAAACCGCGTACCTCGATTCGCGAGCGGAGCGCGGCGGGGGCGCCGCGGGGAGGCGGGGTCGCGGAGCGAAGCCCCAGGCGTGACCGCGCGCAAGCTCGAAGCGCAGCGCGCCAGAATCCTCGAACGGCGCACGCCCGGGTCCATCGCGGTCACGCGGGTGAGCAGAGCGAGCCCCGCCGGACCGCGGCGCCCCCGCCGCGCTCCGCTCGCGCGTGAACCTCGGACTGCGCGCCGGAGCGCAGCGCAGCGCCGAGCCCTCTGCTAATTCCCGCCGGTTTCCCCACTGAATTCGCACACTTCGGCGCATCGAGATTCGACTTCATGAGCGACGGCGGCCAAAGCGGATCACACGGGCAGGGCGCGCGCGCGAGCGCGCGGCTCGATCCGCTCGGCTCGCTGCGCCGCACGCACGCCTGCGGTGAGCTGCGCGCCGACGCAATCGGCCGCGAGGCCGTCGTCATGGGCTGGGTGCACAGCGCGCGCGATCACGGCGGCGTGATCTTCGCTGACGTGCGCGACCGCGACGGCATCGTGCAGTGCGTGTTCCGGCCCGAAGTCTCGGCCGACGTGCACGCGCGCGCCGGCGAGCTGCGGAGCGAGTTCGTGGTCGCGGTGCGTGGCGTCGTCGAGCGGCGCGCGCCCGAGACGATCAACCCGAGACTGCCGACCGGCGAGGTCGAGATCGTCGCGCGCGAGCTGCGCGTGCTGAACGTCGCGACGCCGCCGCCGTTCGCGATCGAAGAAGAATCGGGCGCGGACGAGACGACGCGGCTGCGCCACCGCATCCACGACCTGCGCCGGCCGCCGCTCCAGCACGGGATGCGCATCCGCCACGCGCTCTACCAGAGCGCGCGCGCGACCCTCGCCGATCACGGCTTCCTCGAGATCGAGACGCCGATCCTCGCCAAGGCGACGCCCGAAGGCGCGCGCGACTTCCTGGTCCCGAGCCGGCTCCAGCCCGGCGCGTTCTACGCGCTGCCGCAGTCGCCGCAGATCATGAAGCAGCTGTTCATGGTCTCCGGCTTCGACCGCTACTTCCAGATCGCGCGCTGC
This sequence comes from Myxococcota bacterium, assembly GCA_035762585.1. Lineage (GTDB taxonomy): Bacteria > Myxococcota_A > UBA9160 > UBA9160 > UBA6930 > VGRF01. Next base: position 3,010 of record DASTOI010000060.1, on the reverse strand, counting down.
TTCCGCGACGAAGACCTGCGCGCCGACCGCCAGCTCGAGTTCACGCAGATCGACCTCGAGATGAGCTTCGTCGGCGTCGAGGACGTGCTGCTGGTGCTCGAGGAGCTGACCGTGCGCGCGTGGCGCGACACGATCGGCGTCGAACTGCCGCGCCCGTTCCCGCGCATGTCGTACGCCGACGCGATGAGCCGCTTCGGCGTCGACAAGCCCGACACGCGCGTCTCGCTCGAGCTGGTCGAGCTGACCGACCTGTTCCGTAACACCGGCTTCAAGGCGTTCGGCGCGCCCGTCGCGAAGGGCGGCGTCGTGAAGTGCCTGCCGATCCACGACGCGGAAGCGCTGACCCGCAGCGAGATCGACCGGCTCGAGGGCTTCGTCAAGAAGGAGCTCGGCGCGCGCGGGCTCGCGTGGATCCGCGTGATGCCGGACGGCGCGTGGCAATCGCCGATCGCGAAGTTCCTCTCGGAGAGCGAGCGCGCCGGCATCGCGGAGCGCACCGGCGCGCGAGCCGGCAGCGTGCTCTTCTTCGCGGCCGACGATTTCGCGAAGGCGAACGCGATTCTCGGCCGGCTGCGCGTCGACCTCGGCCGCCAGCTCGGGCGCGTCGACGCGCGCGCGTGGGCGCCGCTGCTCGTGCTGAATTTCCCGGTCTTCGAGCGCGGCGAGGACGGCGCGATCACGTTCATGCACATGCCGTTCGTCGCGCCGGTCGAGGAGGACATCGGGCTGTTCGAGCGCGATCCGCTCGCGATGCGCGGCACGCACTACGACGTCGTGATGAACGGGCTCGAGCTCGGCTCCGGCTCGCTGCGCAACCACCGCAGCGACGTCCAGCGCAAGATCTTCGAGATCCTCGGCTACGCGAAGGACGAGATGGAGGCGCGCTTCGGATTCCTGCTCAACGCGCTCGATGCCGGCGCGCCGCCGCACGGCGGCTTCGCGTTCGGTCTCGACCGCATGGCGATGCTGATCGCGGGCGCCGCGAGCCTGCGCGACGTGATCGCGTTCCCGAAGACGCAGCGCGGCCAAGACTTGTTGATGGACTCGCCGGTCGCGGTCGAGAAGCGCCAGCTCGAAGACGTGCACATCCGCGTCGTGCTGCCGAAGCCGGACGAGCCCAACCAACCGTGACGCAGCTCCTCCGCACACGGGTCCTCGTGATCGGCGGAGGGATCAACGGCACCGGCGCGCTGCGCGATCTCGCGCTGCGCGGCGTCCCGTGCGCGCTGGTCGAGAAGCGCGAGCTCGGCTCCGGAACGACGTGGGCCTCGTCGGGAATGATCCACGGCGGCCTGCGGTATCTGCAGAAGGACCCGGAGGTCACCTACCACTCGTGCGTCGACTCGGGCGCGATCCAGCGCATCGCGCCGCATCTCGTGTTCCGCATCCCGTTCGTGATGCCGGTGTTTCCCGAGGATCCGATCGGCCCCGAGATCGTCGAGATCGGCCTCGAGATGTACGACCGCTTCGTGCCGCTGAAGAACGGGCGCCCGCACACGCGCCTCACCCGTGAGCAGGCGCTCGCGCTCGAGCCGGCGCTCTCGCCGCGCATCGACTGCGCGTTCACGCTCGACGAGTGGGGGATCGACGCCGCGCGGCTGTGCGTGGCGAACGCACTCGACGCGGCCGAGCACGGCGCGCGTGTGTTCACGCACTGCGAAGCGGTCGAGTTGTTACGGGACGCGAGCGGGCGCGTGACCGGCGCGCGCGTGCGCGACCGCGTGCGCGGCGACGAGACGACGATCGAGGCCGAGCTCGTGCTGAACGCGGGCGGCCCGTGGGGCCCCGACGTCGCCGAGCTCGCCGGCGAGAAGCTGCGGCTGCGCCCCGGCAAGGGCGTGCACCTCGTGTTCGAGCGCCGCGTCTCGAACCTCGCGATCTACGCGCGCGGCGTCGACGGCCGCGACATGTTCACGTTCCCGCACGAGCAGAACTCGATGGCGGGCACGACCGACGACGATTATTACGGCGACCTCGACAAGATCGAGACGCGCGAGGACGAAGCCGCCTACGTCTGGGAGGCGATGGAGCGCTCGATCCCGCGCATCCGCGAGCACCGCGTCGTGCACGCGATCCAGGGCGTGCGGCCGACGCTCTACGGCTTCGGCGCGTACGAGGACGAGCTCTCGCGCGATTACCGCATCATCGATCACGGCGCCGAAGGCGCCGCGCCCGGTTTCTGGACCATCACCGGCGGAAAGCTCGCGGCCTATCGGCTGATGGCGGAGGACGTCGCGGATCGGCTCTGCGCACCGCTCGGCGTGAGCACGCCGTCGCGTACCGCACATCTTCCGCTGCCCGGCGGCGAGGGGGCGTTCGACGCGGCGGAGATCGCGCGCCGCTTCAGCGTGGGCATCGCGCCTGCGCTGCGGCTGGGCTTTCGGCACGGCGCGCGCGCGCCGCGCGTGCTCGAGAACGGCGACGGGCAGCGCACGGTGTGCGCGTGCGAGCCGGTGCTCGAGGCGGAGCTGCGTCACGCCGCGCGCAGCGAGGGGCTGCGCAAGCTCGCGGATTGCCCGCTCCGATTGCGGCTCGGCAACGGCGCCTGTCAGGGCGCGAGCTGCGCGGGCTTCGCGGCGCAGGTGCTCGCGGACGAGCTCGATTGGAGCGGCGCGCGCGCGGTGCGCGAGGTCGCCGAGCTCGCGTCCGCGCGTTGGCGCGACGTCGCGCCGGTGCTCGCCGGCCAGCAGGTCGCGCAGATGGAGATCCACCGCGCGGTGTTCTTCGGGATGATCGGCGCGCTCGAGGTGCTGCCGTGACGATCGCGGTCGTCGGCGGCGGGCTCGCGGGCGCGGTCGCGACGCTCGTGCTCGCGGAGCGCGGCGCCGAAGTCGTGCAGATCGCGGGGCCGCCCGGCGCGAGCGCTCTCGGCGCCGGCGCGTTCGATCTCGCGGCGTCGTCGCCCGGCGTGCCGTGGCTCGCGCCGCGCGAAGCGCTGCGCGGAACGCCGCTCAGCGTGCTCGACCGGCTCGCGCTGTTGTTACGGGAGGCGCCTTCGCATCCGTACGCG
>DASTOI010000059.1:0-5993 GCA_035762585.1 Myxococcota bacterium | reverse complement strand
GCCCGCGCTCACAACGCCGTGCCTCCGTCGACGTCGATCAGCGCGCCCGTGATCCCTGCGCCCGCCTCCGATGCGAGCAGCACCGCGACCGCGGCGACCTCCGCCGTCGTGTTGAGGCGTTTGATCGCGGCCTCCTGCGCGTAGCGGTCCAGGAACTCGGCATACGTGATCCCCACTGCCTGCGCGGCGGCCGGACCGGCCGCGCGCATCATGTCCGTCTCGATCGCGCCGGGGCAGATCGCGTTGCAGGTAATGCCGTGCGGGCCGTACTCGAACGCGACCGCCTTCGTGAAGCCGTTCAGCGCGTGCTTCGCGGTGATGTAGTGCGCGACGGCCGCCTTGTTCGCGCGCTTCCCCTCGACCGACGAGATGTTGATCACGCGCCCCCAGCGGCGCGGGAGCATGTCGCGCAGCGCGCGGCGCGTCGCCCAGAAGGTGGAGTTCACGATCCAGTCGAACGCCTCGCGCCACGCGTCGTCGCGGAGCTCCGCGACCGGCGCGTAGCCCGACGAGCCGCCCGCGTTGTTGACGAGCACGTCGACGCGGCCGAAGCGCGCGACGGCGCCGTCGACCACGCGCTCGACATCGCTCTGAACGCGCGCGTCGCCCGCGACGAAGTGTGCGCGCTCGCCGGCGCCGAGCTCCGCGAGGAACGCGCCGCCCTTCTCGGCAGAGCGCCCGTTCACGACGACGCGCGCGCCTTCTGCGAGGTACGCCTCGGCGATGCCGCGCCCGATCCCGCGCGTTCCACCCGTAATCAGTGCGACGCGGCCGGCGAGCTTCACCGCTGCGGAGGCTCCTCAATACGTGAAGGTGATCTGCATCGCGACCGTCCGCGGATTGCTCGTGAGGCCGATCTGGTCGGCGAACGCGCCGGTCGTCGGCGTGTTCGGCGCGTCGCCGCCGCCGGAAACGATGAACTCGTCCGTGAGGTTCTTCGCGATCAACGCGAGGTCCCAGCGTCCGTCCCCGGTGCCGACGTGCGCGCTCAGGTTGAGCGTCGCGTACGAATCGCGCGCGGTGTGCGGGTTCGCGATGGTCGACGCCAAGTAGTCATCGCTGTAGACGCCGTCGAGCGCGGCGCCCCAGCGATAGCTCGCGATCTCGCCCTCGTACGCGATCCCATACGACATCGACCATTCGGGCGCGACCGTGGTCGGCCGGCCGCTGATGTCCTGGCCCGGCGTCGCGACGGTCCCGGGCACGATCAGGCTGCAGCCCTGCGCGAGCGTCTGCCCGCCCCAACAAGGCGCGACGAAGTCGCGGTACTCCGCATCGTTGAACGCGACCGAGCCGCGCAGCGTCACGCCGGGCAGTAGCTCCGGCGCGTATTCGCTCTCGATCTCGAAGCCGCGCGTGCGCGCCTTGCCGGCGTTCAGTGTCGTGAACGCGAAGATCGGCGCGTTGAAGAAGTCCACTTGCAGATCATCGAACGTGTACCAGTAGGCGGTCGCGTTCAGGCGCAGCTGGCCCTCGAGCAGCGTCGACTTCGCACCGATCTCGCCGCCCTCGACGGTCTCGGGCGCGAACAGGAAGTCGTCGATGTTGCCCGCCGCCGAGTAGAGACCGCTGATCGAGAAGCCGCCGGACTTGTAGGCGGTCTTGTAGGCGCCGTAGAGCGTGAGGTCGTCGGTCGCGTGCCAGGTGATCGTCGCCTCCGGCGACCAGTCGTCGAACTCTTGGTCTGCGGAGAGCGGCTCACCCTCGCGCCAGAGCGCGGCGACGCCCGGGTTCAAGTAGGGATGGACGAAGAAGGAATCCTTCGTCTCGTGCGTGTACCGCACGCCGGCCGCGAGCTCGACGTTCTCCATCACGTCGACCATCACCTGCGCGAAGGGCGCGTACGTCTGGCCCTTGGTGAAGCCGTTCTTCGTGACCGACGCCGCGAAGAAATCCGAGCGCGGCGCCGCGCTGTTCACGAGCCCGAGGAAGCCGAACCACTGGTCGAAGTCGCGGTCGGTGTCCTGGAACAGGAAGCCGACCATCAGGTTGAAGCGACCCTCGAAGTCGCTGAGCAGCCGAATCTCTTCGGAGACCGCGCGCCACTCCGAGAACTCCGTCGCGTAGACCGCGCCGCCCGCGGCCGCGTCCGATTGGAAGTCGCAGTCGCAGGCCCACGAGTCTTCGTTGTGCTGCCAGTTCGTCACCGAGCTCAGCGTGAACGAGCCGATCTCCCACTCGACGTTCGCCGTCAGCGAATACGACTCGTAGTCGTTGTAGAGGCCGCCGTCGCTGCGCGCGAAGGGCAGGCTGCGCGTCGCTTGCGGGAAGCGGTTCTGCGAGATGCGGAAGCGCTCCCGGCACGGCGTCCCGTTGCGCTGGCTCACGCCGCCGGGGCAGCGGTAGATCACGTAGTTCGGCGACGAGTTCTCGAACTCGCTGCTCGTGAAGGCGGCGGTGAACGTCGCCGAGAACGCCTCCGTCGGGTCGAACGCGAGCGTGCCGCGCACGAGGAACTCTTCGGAGCCCGGCGTGTCGTCGGGGCCCGGCGGCGCGGTGTCGGGCGTAATCACAGGGCCGGTCGGCGGCGGCACGCCCACGTCGATGTTCGTCCAATCCTGCGCGACCGACGTGTTCTCGAACAAGCCGTCGTACTGCTTCCCCCAGCGAAACGCGAGCCGGCCGCCGAGCGTCTCGGTGAGCGGTCCGGACACGATCGCCTCGGTGCGGACCTCCTGCGCTTCGAACTCGTAATAAGCGCGCCCGATCGCCTCGAATTCCTCGCCGGGCTTCGCGGTCGTCAGCGAGATCACGCCCGCGGTCGCGTTCTTTCCGAAGAAGAGCGCCTGCGGGCCCTTCAGGATCTCGACCTGCGCGAGGTCGAACATGCCCTCGTTCAGCACGCGACCCTGCCCGAAGTAGACGCCGTCGAGCACGACCGCGACCGACTGCTCGAGGCCGATGCTGGTCGAGCTCGAGCCGATGCCGCGCATCGTGATTTGCGCGCCGGAGCCGTTCGAGGTGCGCGCGACGAACAGCTGCGGCGAGAGGCCGGCGATCTTCTCGAGGCTCGTCGCGTCGAACTGCTCGATGCGTTCCCTCGAGAGCGCGGTCGCCTGGATCGGCGCGTCCTGGAGCGACTCCTCGCGCTTGCGCGCGGTGATGATGATCTCCTCGAGGCCGCCCTCCTCGACGCGGGCCGCCGGAGCCGCGGGCGGAGCCGCTTCCTGCGCGAGAGCGCCCGCGGCGAGGGCGAACGCAGCGACCAGGGCCAGTAAGCGAGAGCCGAGATTGCGTGCGGACATCGAAAACTCCCTCCTCGAGGAAAAAGGAATGCGCGTGCGCCGAGCGCGCGCGGGCCCGTCAGTCGTCTCCGAGCCACGCCAGCCGGTCGCGCGTCGAGCGGTCCTCGCCGAAGCGGCGGCCGCGTTCGAGCAGCCCGCTCAGCGGCGGCTTTCGCCAGTCCGAGTCGGCAGCCGGCTGCTCGATCGTCCAGTCGTAGACGGCCTGGCGGTGCGCGATGCGCCACTCGCCGGCGCGCTTCTCGTGCCGGTCCAGGTATCGGCCGGCAGCAACCATGTCGCGCTCGTCACCGTCCTTCACGATCCGGTGGTACGCGATGAAGTAGGACTCGCTGAACGCGCGCGCGCCGCGCACCTCGACCAGCACGTTGCAGATCTGGTGCGAAGTGCGCTCCATGCCCTTCAGCACGGGGATTACCCACTCCGCGAACGCGTTTGCACTGCCGGTGAAGAGGCCGTGGTCGTCGGTCGCGTCCGGCCAGAACACGGAGCGAATCAGCTCCGCATCGCAGCGATCGATGCCGCGCGCGAGCTTCATCACGAGCTCGGTGACCTCGAGCTTGTCGAGCCACTGCGACGTGCGCGGATCGGTCATCTGGGCCCCAGACCGGCGCGTCCGAGCACCGGCGGGCTAGTACCTTGCACGCGTTCAAATGAAGATTCAAGACAAATTTTAGTGCGATAAAGTCGGGCTGGGCCTCCCGCGAGGCCGAGGAGGGACCATGGCCAGCCCGCTCGCCGAGGATTGGCGACGCCTACCTGCACCCGCCTGGAAGCGACCCGCGATCGGCGACCACCCGATCCCCGGCCACCGCTACACGTCGCGCGAATTTTGGGCGCGCGAGTGGGAGCAGATGTGGACGAAGGTGTGGCTGCTGCTCGGCCGCGAGTCCGAGCTCCCGCAGCCGGGCGACTGGCAGATGGAAGAGGTCGGCCCGGAGTCGTTCCTGATGGTCCGCCAGGACGACGGCTCGGTGAAGGCGTTCTTCAACGTCTGCCAGCACCGCGGAAACCGGCTCGTCTTTCACGATCAGGGCAGCGCCGAGCACTTCGTGTGCGCTTATCACGGCTGGGCCTGGCACACGAGCGGCCGCCTCGACTGGGTGAAGGACGAAGAGGACTTCCCGAGCGGCTCCCCCTGCCGCGCGCTGCGCCTGCGCGAGGTGCGCTGCGAGACGTTCGCCGGCTTCGTCTGGATCAACATGGACGACGCCTGCGTGAGCCTGCGCGAGTACTTGGGGCCGATCTGGGACGACTGGTCGATGTACCCCGTCGCGCAGATGCGCCGCTATCTCGCGCGCACCGTGCGCATGCCCAACAACTGGAAGGTGATCCAGGACAACTTCAACGAGTCCTATCACCTGCGCGCGGTGCATCCCGAGGCGAACACCTCGATCGAGGAGTCCTACAAGGACACGCGCTTCGACATGTGCGCCGAAGGGCACTCCCGGATGATCATGAAGTCGGGCTTGCCTGCGAAGAGCCTCGAGGGCGAGAAGCTGCGCGAGCCGCTGATCTCGATGCTGCGCGAGTGGGATCTCGACGCCGCCTCGTTCCGCGGCCGCGAGGAGGAAGCGCGGCTCGCGCTCCAGCAGCAGAAGCGCCGGCTCGGCCCCGCGCGCGGGTATGCGCACTACGAGAAGCTGCGCGACGAGCAGCTGACCGACTTCTACCACTACACCGTGTTCCCGAATTTTGCGGTCTCGGTCACCGCCGACGGCTTCCACTTCCTGCGCACGCGCCCGCACGCGAGCGACCCTGAGAAGTGCGTGTTCGACAACTGGTACTACGCGATCGACCCGCCGGACCCGGCCGCACCCGTCTTCACGCCCGCGGGCGCGGTGCCGGCGCGCGTCGACGCCGAGCACGAGAGCTTCGACTACATGGAGAAGAGCCTCGGCTACGCGATGGACCAGGACATGTCGATCACCGCGGGCCAGCAGCTGGGCTTCCGCTCGCGCGGCTTCCGCGGCGCCTACTTGTCAGGCCAGGAAGCGCGCATTCGCCGCTATCACGAAGTGATCGACGAGTACCTGGACGGCAAGCGGCCGGCGCGCAGCCGCTGAAGCTCGTCGAGAGACAGAGCCACCGGAAAAACGCGAAGCCTCCGGAGGCGGGCGTTTCAGCAAGCCGCCGCAGCGCGCGCGCAGCGAGCCGTAGGCGAGCGGAGCTCGGAAGGACTTGGCTAACTCCGCGTCCCGGAGGAGCCCAACGTGTCCGAGCCCGCACCGAAGCGCCGCCGCTGGCCGCCGTACGTCGCGGCCGCGGGCGTGCTCGCCGCCGCAGGCACGCTGCTCAGCGATCAGGTACGCGGCGCCGCGTCGCGGCTGATCGCGTCGCGCCAGGCGCGCAACGACCGCATCGTGCGCGAGGAGCTCGCATTCCACGTCGGCACGCTCGCCTACGTGTACGGCTACCCGATCGTCGACATGGCGCAGCAGATGCAAAACGAGACGCACCGCGTCGCGGCCGATCAGCAGGTCTACGCGCCGGTGAACCGCATCTTCAGCTACGGCGCGCTCGTGACGCCGGAGACGCAGGGCAACCTGCGCCTGCCGAATCACGACACGCTCTACTTCTCCGGCTGGTACGACGTCTCGCGCGAGCCGGTGATCCTGCACGTGCCCGATACCGGCGGTCGCTACTACACGATCGCGATCACGAACTTCTACTCCGAGGTCGAGCACGTCGGCCGGCGCACGACGGGCACCGCGGAGCGAGAATTCGCACTCGTCCCGCCCGGCTTCTCAG
>DASTOI010000058.1:0-5257 GCA_035762585.1 Myxococcota bacterium | reverse complement strand
ACGGGAGCACGCCCTCGACCACCGGCCGCCCCGCGCCGTCGAGGTGGAAGCCCTGCCACAGCCAGTCGCGCAGATAACGGCCCGATTGCGAGAACCCGATCGCGAGTGCGCGATCGATCTGTCCGGCGAGCGGATGCGGCGCGCCGCTCGCATCCGCGGCTTCGCGTCGCAGGAACGAGACGACGTCGCGTGTCGCGGCGAAGCCGAGGCCCGTAACGACGGGATCTCGTGCGACGTAGACGAGTTCGTAGATCGCGCCCGCGTCCATGTCGGACGGCCGAGTGAGCAGCACCGTGCGCTCGTCCGCGAAGCGGAAGTCACTCGCGGCGAGTGGGTGCGGCGCGTCGGGTTGGCGTTGCCGCACCGTCAGCGTCGCGCGTGAGGCATCGAGCGACGCCGCGGGGTAGGGAAGCGCAATCCGGCCGAGCTGATCGGTGTTGTCGAAGACGACCTCGGCCTGCACGCGCCCGCTGATCGCGCCGCCGTTCTCGCGCGCGATCGGAAATCGCGCGCTCATCAGGCCCGGCCCCGCGACGTCGGCCTGCCAGCCCGCCCAGACGAGCGTGTAGCCCTGCTCGAACACGAAGCCGTTGCCTGCGCTTGCGGGGTCGGCGAGGGCAACGCCACGCGGCGCGTCATTCAGCACGCCGAGCGCAAGGCGGTTGCCGCGATTCACGACCTCGTAGAGCAGCGTCCGGTTCGCAGCGGTGGCGCTCTTCGGGCGCAGGATCGTGACGTCGGTGTCGTAAGCGACGCGGCCGTTCTCATCGCGCGGCGCGAGCGCGAGATCCGCGATCGCTCGGTTCCGGTCATGCGCCGGATCCAGCGTGACGTACGCGACCGCGTCGATGCGCTCGTAGCTGCCCACGCTGCCGAAGCTCGCACCGCCGAACGCGTCGCTACGCGCGCGCACTTCGAAGCGCTCCATGCGCACGGCTGGCGCGTCCGCTCGCGCCCCAACAACTGCGCCGCAAAGCATGCCCACGAGAGCGAAGCAGCCGGCGAGTCGCATCAGGGCGTCACCTCGAACACGAGCGCGAAGCGGTGGTTGTAGATCAGCCGAAAGCGAGGATCCCGCGCGAGCGTTCGGGCCAGGTTGCGCTCGGCGTGCGTCTTCTGCACGAACACGAAGCGCGCGCCGAAGTCGCCGGCGATCACGCGATGCGGATCCTGCGCCTCGCCGCGGTGCACGCTCAGCATGCCGGCGAAGAGATGCGGGTCGAAGCGGTAGAGAAAGATGGGATCGAGCGCCTCGATGTAGGTGCCGTTCGGGCGGAAGTAATAGAGCGGCGCGAACGGGATCCAGAAGTCGTGGTAGACGACGTCGCTCGGCGCCGCGCGGCGATCGAGGAACGCGATCGCCGCGCGCATGTCCTCGGCAGGCGCGCGGGCGCTGCGGAGACGGGCGGGCAGCGCCGGTCCCCTCGACACGCCCTGCAGCGCGACGGCGCCGATCAACGCGAGCGCGGGCAGCGCAAACGCCGGCCGCCGGAGCAGCTGCATGCTCCGCGCATCGTCCGCCAGCTCGCTGAGAGCGCGCGCTGTGGCGAGCACCATCGCGGGCACGAAGAAGAACGCGAAGCGATTCGCGAGCCCGCACGCGAGCAGCAGCGCAGCCGAGAAGCCGAACAGCGTGAGCACCGCGACGCTGGGCGCCGCATCCCGCCAACGCGCGAGCAGCGCCGCCGCAGCGAGAGCCGCCGGCAGCCACACCGCGAACAGCTGCAGAAAGCCGCGCGTCGAGATCGGCATCAGCTCGCTCCCGAATACTTCGGGGGGAACGTCCACGCGTGTACCGGAGACGCTGCGCGCCACCTCGACCGCCTGATCGAACGCGATCGTCAGGTTGTTGGGGAACTAGGGGTGCAGCAGCGACGCCGCGGCGACGCCGAGCGCGATCCCGGCCGCGGGCTTCCATGCGAGCGGCTCGCCGCGCAGCCGGCACGCGATCGCGTGCGCGATCGGCAGCGCGAGCAGCGCGAGGAACGACGTGTGCGCGAGCACGTGCGCCGCTGCGACGAGCGCGAGCGTCTTCCAGCGCGCCTCGAGCAGCAGCACGATCTCGACGAGCAGCAGCGCGAGACCCAACAAGTGGGGCCGCACCTTCAACAGATGCAGCCAGATCCACGGGTCGCTCGCTGCGAGCAGCAGCACCGCGAGCCACGCGAAGCGCACGCGCAGCCGAACGAGCGCGAAGCCGAACGCGGCGAGCACGAGGGCATCCAGCGCGATGACCGCGCGCTTCGCACCCCCCACGCTCGCGTTCTCGCCGACGAACGGGATCAGCAGCGCGTGAAACAGGAAGTCCTTGTCGCTGTAGCGATCGCGCCAGGTGCTGAACGCGGTCTGCGGAAACTCGCGCCGCACGCCGTGCTCGGCGAGTTGTTGGGCTGCGCGGGCGTGGAAGTAGCTGTCGCCGTCATAGAGCCGCGGCGTCGCGTACTGGAAGTGCACGAGCGCAGCGAAGAACCCGAGAAGCGCCGCCGCGAGCGCTGCCCGCTCCGCGATGCGTAGGCTCACTGCTCCGGCTTCGCCGTTTCGGCGGCGGTCGCCGGCTCGCCATACTCGCCCGCGAACTCCAGCCGCACGCCAAAGCTGACGACGCCCGCACGGCCGGCGCCTTCTCGCTCCCAGAACTTTTCGAACTCCGCGAGGCGCAAGTCTCCGGGATCAGGCCAGAATGACGGGCGCGAGAAGCTCCAAGCGTACTCACGCAGGAATCCGTGCTCGCGGGTCGCGATCAGATGGCGGAGCGCAGGGTTGCGGCATTCGGCGCCGCCGGCGAACTCGCCGATGCCGACGGCTCCGTCGAGCAGCGCGACCTGACGGTCGAGAGTATGAAGGAACATTCCGCGTTCGAGCAGCTGCTCGAGAACGGCCGCGTATCCCACCGTCACCATGAACGTGCAGCCGGCGTCGTCGTTCGAGCTCACATCGACATGGGTCGCGTACTTTGGCTTCGCGCGCGGTTGGCGCAGCGCGAGCGCAGCCAGAAACGCGGTGCGCGCTTCGTCGAGCGCTGCGTCGGATGCGGCGCTCGGCGTGCCGATCCGCGTCGCGCGCATCTTCACGAAGTCGGTCCCGACCAGCGCGAGGAACGCGAGCGAGCGAAGCGGCGCACCGTCTGCCGCCCTTCCCTCGAAGCGCGCAAGCACACCGTCGAACTCGCCCTGCGGCGTGGCCGCGCGCGAGATCTGCTCGCTGGTCAGGTTTGCGTTCCAGCCGGCGTGTTGCGCGGCGTACTCGACCTCGCGCTTGGTCTGCTCGTACTGCGCCCAGAGCATGTCGGCGACGGAGATCTCGCTGGGCATGTTGCGGGCCGAGAAGACGAAGAAGTCGAGACGTTCCGCCTCGTCTGGTCCGCGATAACGCGCCGAGAAGCCAGCCTCTGCGGGCTCGATGTCTGCGAGCCGCTGCAGCATGAACTCGCCGATCTGCTGGGGGACGCGGTAGTCCTCGCTGCTCGTACGCACGGCCGGTTTCTCCGCGGCTTCGCCACCCGGCAGCGTGGAGGGGGTCCGACATGCGAGCGCGAACAGCAGCGCGAACGGCACGGACCGGCTCATGCCGAGCATCATGACACGCGCTTACCGCTCTCGAGCGCGCAGCTTCGTAAAACGATGCGCGACGATCGCTGCGACGGCGCGCAGCGCGTCGGCGGCGCGGATCTTCTTGCCTTCGCGGTAGCTGCGCGCGCGGTAGCGAATCGGCACCTCGTAGAAGCGCGCGCCGCTGCGCCAGAGCTTCGCGGTGAGCTCGGCCTCGATCGTGAACGTCGCCGACGTGAGATGAAGCGGGCGCACGAGCTCGGCGCGCACGGCTTTGTAGCCGGTGTAGAGATCGGTGAAGTTCGTGTTGTAGGTGACGTTCGCGACCAGTGTGATCGCTTTGTTCGCGAGCGTCGTCCAGAAGTAGTTGACCGTGTGCTCCGCGCCGAGGAAGCGCGAGCCGTACACCGCGTCCGCGACGCCCTGCTCGATCGGCCGTAACAAGCCGGGGATGTCGCCCGGCGCGTACTCGAGATCGGCGTCTTGGATCACGAGCACGTCACCGGTTGCGAGGGCGAAGCCCGTTCGCACCGCGCTGCCCTTGCCGCGCGGCGCGGGATGCCGCGCGTGCCGCACTCGCGCGTCCGCCGCGGCCAGCTTCTCGATCACGCGCGGCGTCCCGTCGCTCGAGCCGTCGTCGACGATCACGATCTCGAGCTCGCGATCCCCGAGCGCCTCGAACAACGCCACGACCACGCTCGGCAGCGTCCGCTCCTCATCGAGCGCCGGAATCACCACCGACAACCGCATCCGCCGCTGCTCCATCCCCGCGATTGTTAGCGCGCTCGAAGGAAGACGTGACCGTGACACAGTTTGCGAACCTTGCCCGTCCCGCAGGCGCATCCCGCAAGCAGCCGGAGCGGAACGGAGCCCCCTCCCGCCCCGAGCCGGGCAACCAATCCCTACGCCGACGGCGCTCGGGTCTCGTAGCGCCAACGCGACTCGACGGATCGCCTTGCCTAACTAATCAGGCAACGCGAACGCCACATACCGATCCCCACTCGCCCGCCCCAGCTTCCCGCCGCCGGCCGCGATCACGACAAACTGCTTTCCGTCCGCCTCGTAGATCGCCGGTGTCGCGAAACCTGCCGCCGGCAGAGGCGCCTCGAACAACACCTCCCCGGTCGCCTTGTCGAACGCGCGCAGCTTCGCGTCCGGCGTGCCCGCGATGAACACGAGCCCGCCGGCCGTGACCACGGCCCCTCCGTAGCTCTCCGCGCCGGTGCCGCGCACGCCCTGCGCCGCGAGCTCCGGGTATTCGCCGAGCGGGATCTGCCACGCGATCTCGCCGCGCGCGAGGTCGATTGCGCTCAGCGTTCCCCACGGCGGCTCGACCGCGGGGAAGCCGTCGGGATCCACGAATTTCCGGTACCCGGCCAGCATGTAGTGCGGGAACAGCTCGCCCGTCGGCGTCTCGGACGCGGGCGCCTCTTCGTAGTCACTCGGACCGAACGGCTCGAACAGGTACCAGAGCAGCGCGGCCATCTCGGTGTGCCCGAAGTACGGAAGCGCAGGCATGCGCCCGCGGCCCTGCTGCACGACGCGCCGGACTTCGAGCGGCCCGAGGCGATCGCCGACACCGATCAGTGACGGGACGCTACCGCCGCCGCTGCGCTCGAGGCCGTGACATTCCGCGCACAGCGTGATGTACGCCGCGCGCCCGCCGCTGCCGAGGCCGGTGACGCGCGGCGCTCGCACCATCTGGATCA
>DASTOI010000057.1:0-5673 GCA_035762585.1 Myxococcota bacterium | reverse complement strand
GAGGGCATAATAACCGACGCCCAGCATGACGAACTCCTTCGGATCGCCGACCTCGACCGCGACTCCCCAGCCGGTGTCTTGCTCACCCTCGCCGGCGAGGTTCGCCGCATCGAGATTCTTCGCGAAGTGCCCGTGTACGAGGACCGGCCACGCCTCGCTGTACGTTGCGCGACCGTACGCGCTCAGCTCGATCTGATCGAGGCTCGAGCCGTCGCTGAGGCCGACGTTGCCGAACAGACCGTGGCGGGTGAAGAACCCGCTGTTCAGCGAGTGGTAGCTGAACCACGTCGCGCGCCCGCCGAACGCGAGGTGCTCGGCGGCTTCGAGCTGGCCTCCTGCCTGCAGCGCGAAGAAGTGCGGATCCTTCTCGCTTCCGTTCTCGTCGATCAAGAAGTACCCGGCGTTGGCGAACACGCTCGCGCTGTCGGTCGGCTGCATCGACCAGCGGAGCGACAGACCTTCCGGGTTGTAGTCCGGATCCCAGTTCATGTAGTCCTTGCCGTTTTTCCAGAGGAATGGGTTGCTCTGCTTTCCAAAGACGAACGAAGTGCTGCCCGCCTCGATCGGCAGCTTTAGCTGCAGGAACGCCTCGTCGATCTCGAACGCGTCGCGGTCGAAGTCGTTCCCCGTGCCGAGCGTCCGGTTGGTGCTGCGAGGGTCGAGCTCACCGGAAGCCAGGCGGAAGCCGGCGGTCAACCATTCGTTGACCGGCACCGTCGCGCCGAGCCGCAGGCGATAGCGGCCGCGATGCCGATTATCGGGCTCGCCGCCGAGCGAGTCCTCGTCGAACCAGAAGTTCTCGAGGCGCGCACGGAAGTCGCCCGTCCATACGATCTTGCTGAGCAGCGAGCCCTGCTTCGTCTCGTAAGCCTTGCTCTTCTCGACGAGCTCGCCGTAGCGTGCTTCGTCCACGATGCCGCGCTCCTTCAGGATCGCGAGCACCTCCTGAATGACTGCTTCGTCGGCCGCCCGTACGGGCTGTGCGAAGACGCAGCCGAGCAGGGACAGACCGGCGACGAACGTGAGCTTCTTCACGAGAGCACTCCTTGTGTGAATTCCGTGTGGAACGGAATCGCACGCTAGGCGTGCCGGTGCGTCATCCCGCGGCAGGCGTGTGACGAAACGGTGAAGTCGCCCGCGGACTCGACTCACAGCGCGGTGACTCGAGCGAGGTCGCGATCAGGCGGCCGGCAACACCACGGTGAACGTCGTCCCTTCGCCCTCGCGCGAGCTCAGGAACACTTCGCCATCCATCGCCTGCACGAGGTGCTTTACGATCGCGAGCCCGAGGCCGGTGCCGCCGAGATCGCGCGAGCGAGCCTTCTCGACGCGATAGAAGCGCTCGAACACGCGCGAGCGATCCCGGTCGGGGATTCCGATTCCGGTGTCCGCAACCTCGACGCGGACCTTTCCTTCTCCGTTCGCGAGCCGCACTTCGATCCGGCCTCCGGGCTCGGTGTACTTCACCGCGTTGTCGAGAAGGTTCTGGAGCACCTGCTCGAGCGCGCGCCGATCCGCGAGCACGGGCCGCGCGGCTCCGCGCAAGCTCGCCTCGAGCGAGCGCGCGTCGAGGCGCGGGCGCAGATCCCTCAGCAAAGAGGTCGTGACGGCGGCTGTGTCGACCGGCTCCAGAGCGAGCGGCAACGTGCGGCCCTCGATCCGCGAGAGCTCGAGCAGGTCCTCGATCAGCGCGCGCAGGCGTTCCGCATTGCGCGAGATCACGTCGACGAACTGCCGGCGGCGATCCGCATCGAGCGACTCGTCACGCAACGTTTCAGCGAAGCCCTGGATCGCGGTCAGCGGCGTGCGCAGCTCGTGTGAGACGTTCGCGACGAAGTCGCGTCGGTGATTTTCCAAGCGCCGGATCTCGCTCACATCGTGGAAGACGGCCACCACGCCCTGCATCTCGCCACGTTCGGGGAAGCGGCGCGCGTGCATCTCGAGCAGGCCATCATTGGCGAGCGCGATCTCGATCGCCACCGGCTCCTTGGAACCGGCCGCGCGCTCGAGCGCCTCCGCCACGTCCGCGCGCCGCACGACTTCGAGCACGCGACGTCCCGCGACCTCGCCCCATGCGTCGAAGAGCTCGCGCAGCCGGGTGTTCGCGAGCTGCACGCCGCCATCGGTCGCGGTGACCAGCACGCCTTCGACCATGCCGTCCAGCACTGCCTCGAGGCGCTCGCGCTCCGCTTCCGCCCGCATGGCGCTCGCATGGAGCGCGGCCTGCGCCGCGCTGATCGCGCGCGCGAGCGCCCCGATCTCGCCGGGCTCGCTGCGCCCCGGCTGATCGCTCGGGAGCCCCGCGCTCGCGCGCTCGAGCGCGTCACGCAGGCTCGCGAGCCGTCGAGCTTGCCCGCGCGCGGCGAGCACCGCGAGCGCCCCCGAGACTGCGATCAGCGCGGCGAGCTGCGCCGGTAACCCACGGGACGAGACTGCTTCGGCCGCGAGCCACGCGCACAGCGCGATCGCTGCGACGCTCAGGCTGAATCGCGCGCGAGCGCTCATTCCGCGCACCTACTCGGCGAGACGGTATCCCACTCCGCGCACGGTCTCGATCGAATCCCCTGCCACACCGAGCTTCTCGCGCAGCCGCTTCAGGTGAGTGTCGATCGTGCGCTCGGTGACCGTGATGTCGGAGCCCCAGACGTCGTCGAGCAGTCGCTGGCGAGTCATCACGTGACCGGGCCGCGACATCAGTACTTCGAGCAGCCGGAACTCCTTCGCGGTGAGCTCGATCGCCTCGCCGTCGACCGTACAGCGGTGCCGCTCGGCATCGAGCTGCAGTGCGCCGCGCCGCAGCACCGAGCTCTTCTGCGGCTCGCCTTCGGCGCGGCGCAGGATCGCGCGCACGCGCAGCACGAGCTCACGCGGGCTGAATGGCTTCGTCACATAGTCGTCCGCGCCGAGCTCGAAGCCGACGACGCGATCCACCTCGTCCCCTCGCGCTGTGAGCATCAGGATCGGAAGCTCGCGAAGCTTCGGATCGGAGCGCACCTCGCGGCACACGTCCGTCCCTGAGAGATCGGGGAGCATGAGGTCGAGGACTACGAGCGCGGGGCGCGCGCGGCGAATCGCCTCGAGACCCGCCCTTCCGGAATGTGCAACCTCGACGGCGAAGCCCGCCTGCGCCAGGTGAAAGCGCACAAGCTCTGCGAGATCGGGCTCGTCCTCGACGATCAACACGGTGGAAGGCATTGCCGCAATTTATCGGCAAGCGAGGGCGCCGTGCAGGCGGGGCATCTCGCCTTCTCCGCTTCTTCACCGCCGTGTCACCGATCCGTGTCGGTGCCGCCGTGTGCGAACCGTCACCAAATCGCCTGACTCCCTGGCCGATGGAGCTGCCGTGCGGCCGCTCACCGAAGCGCGCCGGTCGGGAGGTTGCAATGAAGACTCTGGCTCGACTTCTCATGGCGGGTGCATTCGCGTGGACAGCGGCAGCGGCGAGCGCCAGCGAGCCCGCATCGATCGCGCCGAGCGATCCGGCGCTCGCGAAGGCGGAGGCGTCCTTTCAGACCTTCGCCTCGGAGTGGATGCGCAAGATGGCGGCGGCCGAGGCGCATGAGAAGGCGAAGGCCGGCGGCGGCGCCTATCGAGGCTACGACGACGCCTTCAAGATCGAGCTGAAGCCGACGGGAAGTCCGACTGCGCCGTATGTCGGACTGCTGCGTTACCAGGAGCATCAGTGCGCCGCGGGGAGCGGCGCGAGCTGCAAGGTGACGAGCACGACCGCAGTGACCGAGATCTTCCGCTTCCAAGGCGGGCGTTGGGTCTACTGACGCGTCGATCCGGCGCCGGGCGCAGCGACGGGCGGCTGCCCGGACAGAGCCTCCAGCAGAACGGATCCGTTCGCGGCGCCGGGCCACCAATACAAGAAGCTCGACTCCGCGAGGGCTCCGCTCAGTTGCGCTGCGGCGCTCTCTGCGGTGAGCGACGCGCTCGCGGCCGAGAATAGATTCTCCCAGCGCTCACCCGGGCGGCGATACACGACGAGGCGTGCGTCGCCCTCCACGCCGGCGGCCTGCTCCGCGAGCCCGATCGTTTGCTCGAGATCGCCGATGCCGTCGATCAGCCCGGACTCGAGCGCCTGCTTCGCAGAATAGATGCGGCCGTCCGCGAGCCGCTCGATCTCGGCGCTCGTGAGCTTTGGCCTGCCGCGCGCGACCACGTCGAGAAAGCCCGCGAACAGATCCCTCACGACGCTGCTGAGCTGCCCCCGTTCGGCTTCGTTCATCGGTCGAAATGGCGAACCGGCATCCTTGAATGCGCCGCTCGTGAAGGTCTGGTAGCCAACCCCGACCTTCTCCATGAGACCGCTCGCGTTGAAGCCGAGCATGATCACGCCGATCGAGCCGGTGATCGTCGCGGGATAGGCCTGCACACGATCCGCCGCCATCGCGACGTAATACCCGCCGGACGCAGCTACTCCCATCAGATGCGCGACGACCGGACGGCCGGTCTCGCGCTTCCAGCGCTCGACCTCCCCGTGCAGGATCTCGCTCGCGATCACGGTGCCGCCGGGGCTATCGATGCGGAGCACGAGCGCCGCGATCTCGTCGTCTCTGCGTGCGCGATCGAGCTCCTCTCGCAAGCGGGCGACCGGGCTCTCGCCGCCCGGCAGTCCCAACAATCGCCCCGGCGCGCGCAAGCCGAGCGTCCCGCTCAGGTCGACGAGCAGAATCTTCGGCCCGCGCTCTCCGCGTAGCACCCGTTCCTGGAGCTCGCCGCCGCCCGAGAAGAGGGGGATCTCGACGTTCAGACACGCGCTCGCGAGGAGCGCGATCGCGAGCGCACCCACTCGTCGCGACGCTCGCCCAAAGTAGAAGCGCGGAGCCAGGCCCCTCGACCTGACTCCGCGCTTCGCGACGCCTCTCACCCCCCCAGCTCGAGGCGCCACTAGATCCTGAGCCACCGCATCCTCAGCTACAACCGCTCGTGGCTCCGCAGTTCGGACATTTATAGCACGCGCCATTTCGCACCGTAATAGTTCCGCACTCGGTGCAGGTCGGCGCGTCCGCCTGATTCACGAACGTCGACCGCTCGCCCTTCGCGCGGTCGGCCGAACCGCCGGCGATCGCGACGCGCCGAATCTCGGCGAGACCGGTCGGCTCCGCATCGGTCTCCTGCTCGTCAGCCGCCACTGACTCTTCCTGCAGGAAGCGGTTCGCGAGATACCGGAAGACGTAGTCGGTCACCGACTTTGCCATCGGGATCTCGGGATTGTTCGTGAAGCCGGCCGGCTCGAAGCGCGTGTGACTGAACTTGTCGGTCAACGCCTTGAGTGGAACGCCGTACTGGAGCGCGATCGAGGTCATCGTCGCGATCGTGTCCATCAAGCCGGAGATCGTGCTGCCTTCCTTCGCCATCCGCAGGAAGATCTCGCCCGGCTTTCCGTCGGCATACAGGCCGACCGTCAGGTAACCCTCGTGGCCTGCGATCGAGAACTTATGTGTGACCGAGTTGCGCGTGTCCGGCAGCTTCACGCGCACTGCGCGCCGTTCGCGTAGCTCGATCACGTTGTCCTTCTTCGTCTCGTCCTTGTCCTTGCCCGCGTTCAGGGGCTGCGTGCGCTTGCTTCCGTCGCGATAGACCGCGAGCGCCTTCAACCCGAGCCGCCAGCCTTCGACGTACGCGTCTCGCAGATCGGAAGCGGTCGCCTCGTTCGGCAGATTCACC
>DASTOI010000056.1:0-2522 GCA_035762585.1 Myxococcota bacterium | reverse complement strand
TGGAGGCGGATGGGCTCGGCGGATTCGCTTCGGGGACCGCCGGGCTCGTGCGAACGCGCCGCTACCACGCGTTGTTATTGGCGGCGGCGACGCCGCCGACCGGACGCGCGGCGCTCGTCGCGGGCTTCGACGCGTTCGTCGTGCGCGGCCCGCTGCGCGAGGCGATCTCCGCGCAGTCGTACGACCCGCAGCAGCAGTCGCCGGACGGCGCGGCGCGCATCGAGCGCTTCGAATCGGAGCCGTGGCCGACGTGGACGTTTCGGCTCGCGGATGGCGCGCGCGTCACGCAGGAGATCTTCGCGACGAACGGCGACGCGCGCGTCGTCGTCACGTGGCGGCTCGCGGACGCGAGCGGCCGCGCGATCCCCGGCGAGCTCGTCGTGCGCCCCTTCCTCGCGGGCCGCGACTACCACGCGCTCTGCAGCGCCGCCGATGCGGCGCGCCTCTTCGCCGAGCCGAAGCGCGACGGCGAGCGCTCGACGTTCGCGATGCCCGGAGCGCTGCCCCCGGTCGAGATGCGCGCGAACGCGGCGTACCGGCACGCTCCCTATCTCTATGAGGGCTTTCACTACGCCCAGGAGTGCGAGCGCGGCTTTCCTCACCGTGAGGATCTCCCCTCACCGGGCGAGCTCGTGTTCGACTTCTCACGCGGCGAGGCTTGTTGGGTGCTGAGCGCAGGCGAGGCGCGTGATCCAGCGCCGGCCAGCGATGCGCGCGAGCTCGCCGCGGCGTTGCGCGACGCAGAGCGCGCCCGCCGAACGGGCTTCGCGTCCCCGCTCGCGCGCGCCGCCGACGCGTACATCGTGCGCCGCGCGGCGGGCGAGACGATCGTCGCCGGCTACCCGTGGTTCACCGATTGGGGCCGCGACACGTTCATCTCGCTGCGCGGCCTCTGCCTCGCGACGGGCCGCCTCGAGACCGCGAAGCGCATCCTGCTCGAATGGTCGGGCGCGCTCGCCGATGGCGTGCTGCCGAATCGCTTCGCCGACGCCGGCGAGCAGCCCGAGTACAACGCGGTCGACGCGTCGCTCTGGTTCGTCGTGTGCGCCCACGAGCTGCTCGCGGAGCTCGCGCGGCGCGGCGACGCGCTCGCGGCGCGGGATCGCGACCGCTTGCTGGGCGCCGTCGACGCGATTCTGGTCGGCTACGCGCGCGGCGCGCGCCATCGCATCCACCTCGATCGCGACGGCCTGATCGCCGCGGGCGAGCCCGGCGTGCAGCTCACCTGGATGGACGCGCGCGTCGGCGGCGAAGTGATTACGCCGCGCATCGGCAAGCCGGTCGAGATCCAGGCGCTCTGGTGGAACGCGCTCGTCGCCGCCGGCGAGCACGATGCAAAGTGGCGCGCGCTCGCCGAGCGAGCTCGGGAGTCGTTCGTCGCGCGCTTCTGGAACCCGGAGCGCCGATTTCTCTACGACGTCGTCGACGAGGACCACGTCGCGGGCCGCGTCGACGCGCGGCTGCGCCCGAACCAGCTGTTCGCGATCGGCGGGCTGCCGCGCGCGCTGCTCGAAGGCGAGCGAGCGCGCGCCGTCGTCGACGTCTGCGAGCGCGAGCTGTGGACGCCGCTCGGCATCCGCTCGCTCGCGCCGAGCGAGCCGGGGTACGCGCCGCGCTACGAAGGCGGGCCCGCGCAGCGCGACCGCACCTACCACCAAGGCACGGTGTGGCCGTGGCTGCTCGGCGCGTTCGCCCTGGCGTGGCTGCGCGTGCGCGGCGATTCGCCGGGCGCGCGACGCGAGGCGCGCGAGCGCTTCCTCGCTCCGCTGAATGCACACCTCGCCGAGGCGGGCATCGGGCACGTGTCCGAGATCGCGGACGCGGAAGCGCCGCACGCGCCGCGCGGCTGCCCGTTCCAGGCGTGGTCGCTCGCCGAGCTGCTGCGCCTCGAACGCACGCTCGGCGCAGTGCGCGCATGACGACCTCGCTTCCGATCGCTGCGACCGCGCTCGCCGCGGCGCCGCTCGCGCACTTCGCGCTGCAGCGCGCGCGGCGTCGCGCGGAGGCGCGCCTCTCGCTGCGCGGGCGCGCCGCTCGCGCGCGAGCGCTTCCGCTGCGCGCGGCGAGCCTCGCGCTGATCGCGGCGCAGGTCGCGATCTGGCTCGCCGCGCTGCGCATCGCGAGCAACGCGCATCCGGCGCTCGCAACTGCGCGCGAGCGCGCCGGCTCCGTGCTGATGCGCGCGCTCGAATCGCCGCTGTTCGCGCTCTCTGGCCGCGGCGTCAGCGCGCTCGATCTCTTGCTCGTACCGGTCCTCGCCGCCGCGCTCTGGCTCGCGGTGAACGGCGCGACGCAGCTGTTGCGGGTGTCGCTGCTGCGCGCGATCGGGCTCAGCGGCGGCAGCGAGGCGACGATCGCGAATCTGCTGCGCTACGGGCTCGCGTTCGTCGCCGCGCTCGTCGCGCTGCAGAGCGCCGGCCTCGACGTGCGCTCGCTCGCAATCGCCGGCGGCGTGCTCGGCGTCGGCATCGGCTTCGGCCTGCAGAATCTCGCGAACAACTTCGTGTCCGGCGTCGTGATCG
>DASTOI010000055.1:0-2737 GCA_035762585.1 Myxococcota bacterium | reverse complement strand
ACGCGATCCGCTCGCGCGTCGCGAATGACGTGCTCGTGCTCACGCTCGCCGAGTTCCGCGCGAAGGAGATCGCTTATTGGGATTCGGCGACGCCGATCGGATACGTGTTCAGCTTCGGCGTGATCGTCGGCATGGTCGTCGGCGGCATCATCGTCTACCAGATCCTGTTCGCCGACGTGAACGATCACCTGCCCGAGTACGCGACGCTGAAGGCGATGGGCTACTCGAACGCGTTCCTCTCCGGCGTCGTGATTCAGCAGGCGGTGATCCTCGCCGCGCTCGGCTTCGTGCCTGCGGTGGGCATCTCGATGGCGCTCTACCGCGTCTCGGGCGACGCGACGCGCTTGCCGCTCGAGATGACCCAGGAGCGCGCGTGGCTCGTGTTAGGGCTCACCGTCGCGATGTGCGTGCTCTCGGCGCTGATGGCGCTGCGCAAAGTGCGCTCCGCCGATCCGGCAGAGATCTTCTGATGGCCGCGCCCGCCGCCTCCGCAGACGCGCCGATCCAGCTCGAGGGCGTGAATCACTACTTCGGCGCCGGCGCGCTGCGAAAGCAGATCCTGCACGGCGTCTCGGTGGCGCTGCGCGCGGGCGAGATCGTGATCGTCACGGGGCCCTCGGGCTCCGGGAAGACGACGATGCTCACGCTGATCGGCGCGCTGCGCTCCGCCCAGGAAGGCTCGGTGCGCGTGTTGGGCGAAGAGCTGCGCGGCGCGAGCCCGCGCACGCTCGAGCGCGTGCGCCGCGACATCGGATACATCTTCCAAGCGCACAACCTGCTCGACGCGCTCAGTGCGACGCAGAACGTGATGCTCTCGCTGCTGCTCGATCGCGTCAGCAAGCGCGAGGCGCGCAAGCGCGCGCGCGAGTGGCTCGAGGCGGTGGGGCTCGGCGAGCGGCTCGATCATCACCCGTCGCAGCTATCCGGCGGGCAGCGCCAGCGCGTCGCGATCGCGCGCGCGCTCGCCGGCTCGCCGCGCATCGTGCTCGCGGACGAGCCGACCGCCTCGCTCGACAAGCAATCGGGCCGCGAGGTCGTCGACCTGATGCAGGGCCTCGCGCGCAAGCAAGGCGTGACGGTCCTGCTCGTGACTCACGACAACCGCATTCTCGACATCGCGGATCGCATCGTGCACCTCGAAGACGGCCGGCTCTCGACGTTCACCGAGCACGTCACCGCGAACACGCAGCACATGATGGACATGCTCGCCCGTAACAACCGAAAGGGCGATCTGCAGCGCCGTGTCGCCGAGGCGCCCGCCGCCGAGCTGCCCGCGCTGCTCGAGCAGGCGACGCGCGGCGCCGAGGAGTTCCTGCGGGTCACCGAGCTCTCTCAAGACGACGCCTTCCAGAGCATGTTCGAAGAAGTGCTCGCCGCGTTCACGCGCCGCTTCGGCGAGGAGGCCGGTGCCGAGCGCGCCTCCGTGTTCCTCGTCGACGGGGCCCGCGGCGAGCTCTGGCTGAAGCTCGCGCAGGAAGAGGGCGGAAGGCCCGTCGACCTGCGGATGCCGCTCGATCGTGGCATCGCCGGGCGCGTCGCAACGAGCGGCGAGGCGCTGCGCGTCGACGACGCGTACGCGAGCCCGCTCTTCAATCCCGAGGTGGATCGCGCGACCGGCTTCAAGACGCGCAGCGTGCTGTGTGTACCGATCCTCGATCGCGGCGGTGAAGTCTTCGCGGTCGCTCAACTCCTCAACAAGCGCGGCGAAGCGCCGTTCGACGCCGCCGACGAGGCGCGCTTCCGCGAGTTCGCGCGCTCGCTCGCACCGATCCTCGAGGCATGGGCGCGGATGGGCATCCGCAGCGCCTCGAGATGAAGTTTGCATCGGGGACGTACTTTCAACGTCTGCACCGCCGCGATCGTGCCGCTAACTCTCCCGCATGGATCTGACCGTCCTCGCCATTCCCGCGTTCCTCGCGCTGCTCGCGCTCGAATACGCGGTGGCGGCCGCGCAGCGGCGCGACATCCAGACGACGCGCGACACGGCGACCAGCCTCGCGCTAGGCGTCGGCAGCTTGTTCGCGAACGCGGGCTGGAAAGTGGCGTCGGCCGGGATGTATCTGTGGGTCTACGAGCAGCGCTGGGTCGACGCCGGCAACGGCGCGTGGGCGTTCGCGGGCGCGCTGATCGCCGTGGACTTCGCCTACTACTGGTTCCACCGCCTGCACCACGAGGTGCGTGTGTTATGGGCGTCGCACGTTCCGCACCACTCGAGCCAGCGGTACAACCTCTCGACGGCGCTGCGCCAATCGTGGACGCCGATGACCGGCCTGCCGTTCTACCTGCCGCTCGCGCTCGCGTTCTCGCCCGTACAGGTCGCGACCGCGTACGGCATCAACCTGCTCTACCAGTTCTGGATCCACACCGAGCTGATCGGGCGGCTCGGCCCGCTCGAGTGGGTGCTCAACACGCCCTCGCACCACCGCGTCCATCACGGCGCGAACGTCCAGTATCTCGACCGCAACTACGCGGGCATCCTGATCGTGTGGGACCGCTGGTTCGGCACGTTCGAGCCCGAGGGCGAGCGCGTGCGCTTCGGCCTGACCAAGAACATCACGCGCGCGAGTCCGATCTACGCCGCGTTCCACGAATTCGCCGCGGTGCTCGGCGACGCCTTCCGGGCCGGCTCGCTGCGCGACGCGCTCGGCTACCTGCTCCAGCCGCCTGGCTGGAAGCCGAACGGCGCGGGTGCGACGGCGACGGACCTCAAACGTCACGCCGGTCTCGTGCCGAGCTA
>DASTOI010000054.1:0-2957 GCA_035762585.1 Myxococcota bacterium | reverse complement strand
AAGCTCGGCATGCTGTTCTTCCTGAACCGCGAGACCGGCGCGCCGCTGTTTCCAATCGAGGAGCGGCCGGTTCCGCAGGAAGGCGCGGTGCCGGGCGAGTACCTCGCACCGACGCAGCCGTTCCCGACGAAGCCGGAGCCGCTGCAGCCGCACACGCTCGGGCCGGACGACGCGTTCGGCTTCACGCCGTGGGACGAGGCGAAGTGTCGCGAGCTGATCGAGTCGGCGCGCCACGACGGGATCTACACGCCGCCGAGCCTGGAAGGAAGCATCCAGTACCCCGGCTTCATCGGCGGGATGAACTGGGGGAGCGTCGCGGTGGACCCGCAGCGGCGCGTCGTGATCACGAACGTGCAGCGCATCGCGGGGCTGATCACGCTCGTGCCGCGAGAGCAGACTCCGACGTATCGATCGCGGAATCCGTTCGGGCAGCTCGAGCCGCAGGAGGGCTCGCCCTACGCGCTCGACCGCCTGGCGCTGCTCTCGCCGCCGCCGTTCGGCGCGCCGTGCAATCCGCCGCCATGGGGCCAGCTCGTCGCGGTCGACACCGCAACCGGCGAGAAGAAGTGGGAAGTGACGCTCGGCACGACGCGCGACCGCGCGCCGTGGCCGATCTGGCGGAAGCTCGGCACGCCGAACCTGGGCGGCCCCATAACAACCGCGAGCGGGCTCGTCTTCATCGGCGCGACGACCGACTTCTACCTGCGCGCGTTCTCGACCGAGACCGGCGAAGAGCTCTGGAAGACGCGCCTGCCGACCGCCGCGCACGCGACCCCGATGACCTACCGCCTGACGCCGACCGGCCGCCAATTCGTCGTGATCGCCGCCGGCGGCCACGGCATCCTCGGCACCCCCCCCAACGACGCCCTGATGGCCTTCGCCCTCCCCGATTGAGTCACCGCTTCGGGGACGTTCATACTTGTCGGTGACTTCGGTGCCAGTCCTCGCGCGCGCGGAGCGGACAAGACTGTCCCCGATGTCACCGGCAAGTATGAACGTCCCCGTTCTGGTGACTCATGGGCGCAGCAGCTCGGCGGGCGGCGGCTCGCCTAACAGCTTGGCGGTGAGCTGCGTGACGGTGTTGTTCTGCTCCATCGCGCGGCTCTGCTCGCGCGTCATCAAGCCGTATTCGCGCAGCTGCTGCGAGATGCGCATCATCACGCACGCGAAGCGGAAGCCGGCGTACACCTGGTAGTAGTGCAGGTGCTTCACGCGGTGGCCGGAGTGCTTCTCGTAGTGCGCGATCGCCTCGTCGTAGCTCGGGAAGCCGGCGAGGCGCGGGACGCCGATGCCTTCGCTGTGGTGGCGATCGAGGAAGATCGACCAGCCGACGTCCTTCTCGGGGCTGCCGACGGTCACCATCTCCCAGTCGAGCACGGCCGCGACGCGCGTGCCCTCGAAGATGATGTTGCCGATGCGCGCATCGCCCCAGACGATGCCGTCGGGCTCGCCACTCGGCTGGTTCGCTTCGAGCCACGCGAGCGCGCGCTCGGCGATCGGCTGCTCGCGCCCCTCCGCCGCCCACGCGAAGTAATTACGGTAGTACGCGAGCTCCTGCTCGAGGCCGTTCGCGAAGCCCGGCTTGCGCAGGAAGCCGAAGCCGGTCTTCTCAACGTCGAGCCGGTGGATCTTCGCCATCGCCTCGAAGCCGCCGAGGAAGATCGCGCGGCGCTCTTCGGGCGAGATCTCGTGCATCCAGCCGCCGACGTGATACGGAGGCTGGTCGGTCGGGACGCGGCCGTTCACGCGCGCCATCACGTAGAACGGCGCGCCGAAGATCGACGCGTCGCTCGGCTCGAGCCAGAGCGCGCGCGGCACGGGCACGTCGGTCTTCGCGAGCAGCTGCATCGTCTTGAACTGCAGCCCCATGTCGTACTCGGGGAACACCTGATAACCGATCGGCTGGATGCGTACGACGAGCGATTCCGCTCTCGGCGTCGCGCCCTCGCGCCAGCTCGCTTCGCAGAGCAGCGTCTCGTTCGAGAAGCCCGAGCTCGTCGGCGAGACGAGCGGCGTCACTTCGAGCGCCGTCGCGTTCGGGATCGTGCGCGCGAGCCAGTCGCGGAACTTCTTGCCGTCGGTCT
Source organism: Myxococcota bacterium (assembly GCA_035762585.1). Taxonomy (GTDB): domain Bacteria; phylum Myxococcota_A; class UBA9160; order UBA9160; family UBA6930; genus VGRF01. The sequence continues at coordinate 873 of DASTOI010000054.1, read as the reverse complement.
CGAGATCGCGCTTCCAGTGCGTGGGCATCGGGGCTCCTGCGAAAGAGGCGCGGCACGTTAGCCGCAACGCGCGCCGATTCCGCAATGGCGCTTTGGGGTCGACCCCAGAGGGCCACCGAGCCACCGTCAGAGCTGCGCGAGCACACCGCTGCCGATCTGACCCATCTGAACCTCGATCCAGCGGGCGCGCTCCCGCGTGTAGGGCCCCGGCGCGTTCGCGCGCATCCGCTTCGGGCTCGGCAGCACCGCCGCGAGCAGCGCCGCCTCGTGGCGCGAGAGCCGGCTCGCGTCGTGGCCGAAGAACGCGAGCGATGCCGCTCCGACGCCGTACACGCCGTCGCCGAGCTCCGCGACGTTCAAATAGACCTCGAGGATGCGGCGCTTCGGCCAGAGCGTCTCGATCGCGACCGTGAAGTAGACCTCGAGCCCCTTGCGCAGCCAGCTGCGCTCCGGCCACAGGAACAGGTTCTTCGCGACTTGTTGGGAGATCGTGCTGGCGCCGCGCTTGCGCTGGCTCTTGCGGTTGTGCTGCACGGCCTTCTCGATCGCGACGAAGTCGAAGCCGTCGTGGTCGGCGAAGCGTTGGTCCTCGGCGGCGATCGCGGCGAGCGGCATCGCGGGCGCGATCTCGTCCCAATCGACCCAGTCGTGCGAAATCCAGCCCTTGCGCGCGGAGAGCCGCTCGAAGCCGTCACGCCACATCATCGCGCTGCCGGGCGGGTCGACGAAGCGGAAGCACGCGACCGGCGCGATCGGACCTAACAGCAGCAGCAGCACGAGCGTCGTGAGCCAACGCCGCCACCGCCAGCGGCGCCTGCGCGTGAACCACGGCCGCGGCGCGGCGTTCCTGCGCACGCGCGGCGCTAGCGGCTT
>DASTOI010000053.1:0-5100 GCA_035762585.1 Myxococcota bacterium | reverse complement strand
GGCGTACTCGGGGCGCCCTTCGTGCGTTAGCCGGGGCGGTCTTGCAGCTTGAACTTCTGCACCTTGCCGCTTGCCGTGCGCGGAAGCTCTTTCACCTGCACGAAGCTGCGCGGGACTTTGAAGGAGGCGAGGCGTTCGCGGCCGAAGGCGATGAGAGCTTCGGGGTCGAGCTTTGCGCCGGGGCGAAGTGCGACGTAGGCGCGGCCGACTTCGCCCCAGCGGTCGTCGGGGATGCCGATGACGGCGATCTCGAGGATGTCGGGGTGCGCTTCGTAGGCGGCTTCGACCTGGCGCGGGTAGACGTTCTCGCCGCCGGAGATGAAGAGGTCCTTCGAGCGGCCGGTGAGGGTGACGAAGCCTTCCGCGTCGAATGCGCCGAGATCGCCGGTCACGAGCCAGCCGCCGGCGCGGATCGTCTCCGCGGTGGCCTCCGGCCGCTCCCAATAACCGAGCATCGTGATCGGGCCGCGCACGACGATCTCGCCGGTCTCGCCGACGGCGCAGTCGCGCCACTCGGAGGGGGCGAGCGCGAGGGTGTCGCTGCGGACGATGCGCAGCTCGGCGTGCTGCACCGGGCGCCCGACGCTGCCCGCTTTGCGCACGGCGTCCTGCGCGTCGAGGCAGCACAGGATCGAGGTCTCCGTCTGCCCGAAGCCCTGCTTCAACACGAGGCCGCGGCGCTCGAACGCGTGGATCTGCTCGACCGGGATCGCAGCGCCGGCGGTGAACAGGAAGCGCAGCGAAGGCACGTCCGGCCGGTCGCGGTCGAACGCGTCGCCCAGCGCCCGGAACATCGTCGGCACGCCGCCGAGCAGCGTGATGCGCTCGCGCGCGACCGTGCGCCACGTCTCGCTCGCATCGAACGAGCCCTGCAGCACGACCGAGCCGCCCGCGTAGAGCGCCGGGATCGCCAGGATCTTCAGGCCGAAGGAGTGGAAGAGCGGTACCGCGACGAGCACGCGGTCGCGCGGCTCGAGACGAAAGAACAGCTCGGCGTTGCGGCTGTTGAAGAGCGTCTTGCGGTGCGGGAGCAGCGCGCCCTTCGGAACGCCCGTCGTCCCCGACGTGTACATCAGGATCATCGCGTCATCGGGCGACACGTCGGCGATCGTGCGCTCCGGAACGGCGGCGAAGAGCGCGGCCTCGTACGCGTCGGGCTCGCCGCCGACCGCGAGCGTAAGCGCGCACGTGTGCCCCGATTGTGCGAGCGCAGTACGCACCTGCGGCTCCATCGACGCGTCGAACGCGAGCACGCGCGGGCGGCAATCGGCGAGGAGTTGCGCGATTTCGGGCGGCGCGAGCCGCGTGTTCAGCGGCGCCGCGATCGCGCCGAGCCGCGCGCACGCGAACACGAGCTCGAGCGTCGCGCTGCGGTTGCCGAGCACGAGCGCGACGCGCTCGCCGCGCGAGACGCCCGCGGCCGCGAGCACGCCCGCCGCGCGCTGGATGCGCTGCTCGAGCGCCGCGTAATCGAGCCGTCGCCAAGGGTCCGCGACCGCGAGCTGCGCGGGCGCGGTGTGGGCCCGATCCGCGATCCAACGGGCGACGCTGTGCATCACGGGACGTTTTCGGTTGGCGCGCCGCACGTCAACGAACGCCAGCCGCCGTTATCGTGCCCCGGAACGCGAGGTGCACGATGAACCTGCTCGGCGAGCCCGCCTACGTCGGCCGGCACTGCGGAAGCAACGAGTACGAGATCACGCTGGAGGGGGTCGCGTTCTACGCGGACGCGCTGGACGACCACAACTCGCTCTACGCGAAGGTCGCGCCGCCGCTGCTGCACCACAGCGAGTGTTACAAGCACCTCGGGCAGTGGTACCTGAAGAACCTGTTCGGAAATCTGCACGGCCGCCAAGACTGGGAGCTGTTCGCGCCGATCCCGATCGGCGCGCGTGTGCGGACGCGCTCGACCATCATCGAGCGCTACCAAAAGCGCGGCCGCGACTACGTCGTCAACGAGACCGACCTCGTCGACGCGCACACGCTCGAGCTCTACGTGCGCGGCCGCACGCACCAGTCGTTCCTGCCGCCGCAGCAGGAGAAGGCGCCGAGCGGCGCGTTCGTCGTCGACGAGAAGACGGCGCAGGCGAAGGAGCGTGAGCCGCGCGCAGCATTCCCGACCGCGACCGGCGCCGACCTGAAGCCGACTACCAAGCACATCGATCAGCGCCGCTGCTGGATGTTCTCGGGCCCGGGCGCGAACTATCACACGGACCGCGAGCAAGCGAAGAAGCTCGGCTTTCCGACGATCGTCGTGCAGGGAATGATGACCACCTGCTTCGCGGCGCAGGTGATGCTCGACCGCTTCGGCGAGGGCTTCCTGCGCGGCGGGAAGATGTCGCTGAAGCTGACGAACGTGGTCTGGGTCGACGAGACGCTCACGGCGTTCGGACGCGAGAAGGAGCGCACGCCGGAGGGAACCCGCACGCGCGTCCACTGCGAGGTGTGGGTCGACAAGGCGGACGGCGTCCGCGTGCTGCTCGGCGACGCGAGCGCGCTCGAGTAGGCACATGGCGCGGCGGCGAGCGCGCGGCGATTCGGACGAGGTGCTCGCCGCGCTGCGCTCCTCATGCGCCGCGCTCGCGCTGCGCGGCGAGCGCGTGCTCGTCGCGATCTCGGGCGGCGTCGATTCGTGCGTGCTGCTCGACGCTCTCGCGCAGCTCGCGCCCGAGCTCGGCTTCACGCTCGCCGCGGGGCACGTGAACCATGGGCTGCGCGGCGCCGAGTCGGACGCCGACGAGGCGTGCGCGGCGGATCTCGCGAAGCATCTCGGCGTCGCGTTTGCTGCGCGCCGGGTCGCGCCGCGCGCGCTGCGCCAGGGCGGACCGAGCCGCACGCGGCCGACGCTTCAAGAGGCCGCGCGCAAGCTCCGGCATCCCGCGCTGCGTGAGCTTGCGCGAGAGCTCGGCTGCTCGCGCATCGCCACCGCGCACACGCTCGACGATCAGGCGGAGACGGTGCTGATGAGGCTGTTCCGAGGCGCGAGCCCGGCCGGCCTCGGTGGTATTGCGGAGCGGTCGCAGGACGGGGTCGTCGTGCGACCGCTGCTCGCGGCCTCGCGCGCCGCGATCGAACGCCGCGCGAGCGAGCGGGGTCTGGTGTGGCGAGAAGACGCGAGCAACCGGGATCCGCACTACGCGCGCGGCAAGCTGCGCATCGGCAACGTCGCCGCGCTCGCGCGCGAATTGAATCCCGAATGGCTCAGGGCTGTCGGCCAATTGGCCGAAGCGCAGCGGAAGGAGTCGGAGTGGATCGACGAGCAGGTGGAGCGCGAAGCGCAGCGCTGGCTGCGCGCCGAGTCCGGGGCGCTCTCGATCTCGCGCGCCGGCTTCGCCGCTCTACCCGACGCGCTCGCGCGGCGGCTGCTCCGGCTCGCGATTCGCTCGCAAGGCGGCGCGCGCGACGTCTCGCGCGCTCAGCTCGAGCGCAGCGCGGCGTTCGTGCGCAGCGCGCGGCCGGGTGCGCAGCTCTCGCTCCCGCGCGGCCTCGTCTGGCGCGCGCAGCGCGACGTCTGCCGGCTCGAACGGGTCTCCGAGAACGGGAGCGCGCCTCGCTCTCGCGAGTAGGCGCCGCCGAGCAGCGGGCGCGGCAAGCAGCGGCCTCTCCGCAACGCGACGCGTCGGCCTTCCGCGTTCGCGCATCCTGGAGCGATCTCCTAGCCTCGGCTGGATTCTCAGGTTTTCGACGCGCGCTGCGCACCGCGCCCGCCTTCGCGCAGCGCGCGGGCATTCTGCGCGAGGAGCTGCGGTGAACCAGCAGATCTTCAAGAATTTGGCGCTCTGGGTCGTCGTGCTGCTGACGGCGATCTTGCTGTTCGCGGTGGTGCAGAAGAGCGATCCGCCGCCCGACCAGAAGAGCTACAGCCAGCTGAGCGAGATGTTGCGCTCGGGGCAGATCAGCGAGCTCGTGATCGAAGACGGCGTCGTCAGCGGCGTCGCGGAGGGCAAGCCCTTCAAGTCCTACGTCGGGAGCGGCTTCGACGAGAAGTTCGCTGGCGAGGTGGACGCCGCGCGCGAGCGCGACCCGAACCTGCGCGTCGAGATGAAGCCGAAGGCCGAGACCTCGCTCTGGCAGCAGATGCTGTTCTCGATGGGCCTGCCGCTGCTGCTGATCATCGGCTTCTGGGTGTTCATGGCGCGCCAGATGCAGGCCGGCGGCGGCAAGGCGATGAGCTTCGGCAAATCGCGCGCGCGGCTGCTCACGGAGAACCAGACGCGCGTCACGTTCGAGGACGTCGCGGGCGTCGAGGAATCGAAGATCGAGCTCGAGGAGATCATCGCGTTCCTGCGCGACCCGAAGAAGTTCACGCGCCTCGGCGGGCGGATTCCGAAGGGCGTGCTGCTGGTCGGTCCGCCCGGCACCGGCAAGACGCTGCTCGCGCGCGCGGTCGCCGGCGAAGCGGGCGTCCCATTTTTCTCGATCTCCGGCTCCGACTTCGTCGAGATGTTCGTCGGCGTCGGCGCGTCGCGCGTGCGCGATCTCTTCATGCAGGGCAAGAAGCACGCGCCCTGCATCATCTTCATCGACGAGATCGACGCGGTCGGCCGGCACCGCGGCGCCGGCCTCGGCGGCGGCCACGACGAGCGCGAGCAGACGCTGAATCAGCTGCTCGTCGAGATGGACGGCTTCGAGTCGAACGAGGGCGTGATCCTGATCGCGGCGACCAATCGCCCCGACGTGCTCGACCCCGCGTTGTTACGGCCCGGCCGCTTTGATCGCCGCGTGGTCGTGCCGCGCCCCGATCTGCGCGGCCGGCTCGCGATCCTGCGCGTGCACACGCGCAAGGTCCCGCTCGCAGACGACGTCGATCTCGACGTGCTCGCGCGCGGCACGCCCGGCTTCGTCGGCGCCGATCTCCAGAACCTCGTGAACGAAGCCGCGCTGCTCGCCGCGCGCCGCGAGGCGAACCGCGTCGCGATGATCGACTTCGAGAAGGCGAAGGACAAAGTGCTGATGGGCGCCGAGCGCCGCAGCATGATCATGAGCGACGAGGACAAGCGCATCACCGCCTACCACGAGGCGGGCCACGCGCTCGTCGCGCTGATGACGCCCGAGCACTCCGACCCGGTGCACAAGGTGACGATCATCCCGCGCGGCATG
>DASTOI010000052.1:0-5367 GCA_035762585.1 Myxococcota bacterium | reverse complement strand
AAGATCGCCCGCCGCGTTGTACATCTCACCGGCGCGCGACAGATCGCCCGCGCGCTCGAACAGCCCTGCGGCCTTGGTCAGCTCGCCGGCCTCGGCGCGCAGCTCCGCGGCCTCGAGCCAGCGCCCTGCCGATTCGAAGTGCTCTGCTGCGCTGTCCACCGAACCGCGGCTCTGGAAGAAGCGGCCTGATAACAGCGCCGCGAGCTCTTCCTGACCGGTCTTCTGCAGGGCGGCGGCCGCGACCGAGAGATCGCCGCGCAGGAACGGCTCGACGGCCGGCTCGCACGCCGAGAAGGTGAGTGCGGCCGGGTCGCCGAGATCGATCTCGACCGCCACCGGTACGATGCGCTCGAGCTTCAGCTTGCGCTCCGCGGCGCGGTCCTCCGCGCCCGCGAGCAGCGTGTGCTCGCCGAGCGGCAGCGAGAGGCGCGCGATGCCGTCGCGCGTGCGGCGCAGCGAGGTCGGATCGCCGCCGAGCGCGACGCGCGCGTTCGCGACGCGCGCGCCGCCGCGCACGATGCGCACCTCGACCGGGCACTCGTCCAGCCGCAGATCGAACACGAGGCGCGTGGCGCGGCCCTTCTCGACGAGCAGCTCCTGCTCCTCGCGCACGCCCTCGCGATTCGCACCGAGCTCGACCACGCCTTCGGCGGTCGCCCAATAGCGCCCGGCCGGGATGCCGCGGAAGTGGGTCTCGCGCGCGACCATGTTGTGCTCGAAGCGGCTGGAGGCGCGCGTCTCGAGCGGCACGTCCGGGCGCGGCGGCGGGCGCTGGCGCCCGCGCCCGCGCGAGAGCCGCACCGAGAGCGTCGCGCGCGCGCCCTCCGGCAGCTCGATCGAGACCGCGACGTCGCCCGAGCCGCGCAGCACGCGCCATAGCAGCCAGGCGACGATCGTGACCGCGAGCGCCGCGCCGCCGATCAGCGCGTGCCGGCGCGAGAGCGGCGAGGCAGCCGGCCGCTGCGCGAGCTCGCGCGCCGCCTCGGCGCGGGCCGCCCGCTTGCGCTCGCGCTCGCGCGTCTCGTCGGTCGGCGAGATCGCGGCGGGAGCGTCGGCGGGCGGGTCGACCTGAGCGTTCTCCGCGGTGAGCGGCGCGACCGGGGCGGTCGATTCGGCTTGCGCCTGCGCCGGCTCCGCGGCGCCGCCCGTCGCAGCGATGACTTCCGAGAGCTCGGCATAGAGCACGCGGTCGTTCGGCGAGAGATCGAGCGCGTCCTTCAGCGCCTTGCGCGCAGCGAGCAACTCGCCGCGCTTGCGGTAGAGCCGCGCGGATGCGCGCAGCTCGCGCACCCAATCGGCCCCGGGCAGCCGCTTCGGGTTGAGCACGCGCAGCGACGCGAGCGCGTCGCCTGCCCGTAACAACGCTTCTCCGTAAGCGGAGCGCGCGGCCTCATCCTCGGGATTCTCCGCCAGCGCCGCCTCGAGCTGCGCCAGCTCGTCGGGCGTCGGAGCATCCGCGCGCGCGGGCTGCGCTAGCGCGAACGCGCACACGCACGCGATGAGCCAACGGGCCGCGCCGGCTCGCTGTTCGAGACGCTTCCGCATTCTTCGCCACATCGGCGCGTCGTCGCGCCCGGTTGAGGCTCACGAGCCGGCAAGCCGTGGGCAACGCCGCGAGGACCGAGCCAGGAGCGGGACCGCCGGCCGCCCGTCTTGGGTCGGCCTCCTAGAGCGCACTGATCGTGACGTAGTACCCGTCTGGATCTCGGAGCGAGAACTCCGTCGTCCGAGTGTTCGGGTTGAGATGAGGCTCCTCCTCGAGCCGCGGGACGAGCCTGCGGGCCCTTTGCAAGGCCGGGTCGAAATCGTCGACGCGGAAGAACAAGAGGAGCCCGTTGCCCGGTGGCGCCTGACGCGGGCTCACTAAGGGAGGATGCTCGTGTGCGCCCCACTGGTGAAGGCAGAGCAGGACGGTCCCATCCGAATCGACGAGCTGACCGAAGTCGTCATGCGCTGGGAGCGTCTTGGGCTGGCCGAAGAGCGACTGGTACCACTCGAAGCTCGCCGGCACGTCTTTCACCCCGATGATCGTCCAGGTGCGCTTCATCGCCGCCTCCCGCTGCGAAGCTCGATGTCCGCGAGCCGCTCGCCGAAGTGCCAGCGATGGCCCTCGGGATCGAGCGCCTCGTAGCGGCGGTCGCCCCAGAACATGTCCTCGAGTCCCATCACGACGCGGGCGCCCTCGGCGACGGCGCGCGCATGGTGAGCATCGACGTCGTGCACGTAGACGTTGACCATGCCGGTCGTGCGGCCGACCTCGGCCGGGCTGTAGAGGTCGTGATGGTCGGGGCCCGACTCGCCGATCATCACGACGCCATCTCCGACCTCGAGCCAGGCGAGCGTGCCGGCGGGATGCTCGAGACGCGCCTCGCGGCGCTCGCGGAAGCCGAAGGCACGCGTCAGGAACTCGAGCGCGGCCATCACGTCGCGATACGCAAGGCGCGGATAGATCGACGGAGTGCGGCTCGTCGCGTGGACGGCGCCTGCGGACTGCTCGATTGCGGACATGAGTCGCTCCTTCTCCTCCGTGAGGACCTTCGGGTCCATCGGGTCGTGGGGTTGCAGACGATCGGGTCGCAGCCGTCGCAGCCGGTCGAAGTCGTCGCTCATGACTCGATCTTCCCACGTCGTGCTGCGCTCGGCGTCAGCGTCTCTTCGCCGCTGGGCGCCGTGAGTTCGCGCAAGCGTCGTCGCGCGCGGTTCAAGCGCGAGCGCACCGTGCCGATTGGAATTCCGAGCGCGGCGGCGATCTCCTCGTACGGAAGATCCTCCCAGACGTGCAAGAGGAGTGCATCACGCTCGCCGGCCGGCAGGCCCGCAATCGCGTCTGCCACGCGCGGCCACAGCTCGCGCGCATCGAGCGAGGCCGCGGTGCGCTGCGGTAGATCGAGCGGCGTTTCGCGGCTCGCAGCGAGCGCCGCGGTCGCCCGCAGGCGACGCGCCTCTGAGCGGCGGTGATGGGCGAGCACGCGCGAGGCGATTCCGTAGAGCCAGGGGCGCGCGCTCTCGTGCTCGCGATCGAAGCTCGCGCGCCGCTCGAAGGCGATGCGAAACGTCTCGCCGAGCAGACCGTCAGCCGCCGATGGCCCGATGCGGCGCACGAGGAAGCGATAGACGACGGCGGCGTGGCGGTCGTAGAGCGATGCAAACGCGGCCGGCTCGGCCAGCGAGCGCTCGATGATCTCCGAATCCGAGCTCGGCTCCATCCCGCATCCTTGCCCGCAGCGGGCATTGAGTTCGCGCCCGCCGCGCCTTCAGCCAGCGCCTGGCTCCGACGCCACTACGCGCAAGGCTCGCAAGCGCGCGATTCTCCTCGCCGCGCCCGAGCTTGTGCAGCAGCTCGGCGGTGTTAGAGCACGAAGCCGAGCTGGCGCGAGTGGGCGAGCAGCCGCCCGTCTCGGCTCCAGATCTCGCCGTCCTCCTCGAGGAAGCCGTTCGAGACCTCGCGCGTGCGGAACGCAGCGAGCACGAAGTCGTCGGGCAGTGGAAGCGCCGCGCGGATGTGCACGGTCAGGTCGACGGTCGGGACTCCGGCGAAGCCTTCCGGCAGCTCGTTCGTCGCGAACGCGGAGGGCGGCCACGCATCCGCGTAGGCTGCGAGCAGCGCGGCATCGAGCGGCCGCGTCCCTTCGGCGAGGCGCAGCCAGCCGCCCGTGAGCGCCTCGCGGCCGCGCACGCCTTCGAAGTAGCGCGGGCCGATCGTCCAGCGCTGGTCGTAGCGCTCGTGGATCGGCACGCGCGGGTCGCGGCGAGCCGGGGTCGCCTCGGGCGGCGCGGCGGCGGGCATCAGGGCGTGATGGAGCGAGGGCGTCTCGCGCGATTTTCCGAACGCGGCCAGCGCGAGCGCCTGGAGCGCTTCGCCCTGGAGCAGGCGCGCGCTGATCGTCGTCAGCGAGCCGCCGACGCGTTCGATGCGCGTCTCGACGCGCGCCGCGCCTTCCGCCGGCGGCCGTACATAATGGATCGTCACGGAGCGCAGCTGGCGCGCGGGGTCGGCCACGGCGTGCTCCATCGCGCGCACGAACAGCGACGCGACGTACCCGCCGTTCGGGCCGCGCGAGACCCACCAGCCTCGGTCGATGCTCGTCTCGTAGACGCCGGGCTCCGCCGGCTCGACGTGCGTGTCGCGATCGAAGCGGCTCGCGAAGGCGAGAGTCATCAGGGCGGAGCCTGTGCGGCGCCGTCGCCGGGCGCTGTGAAGCAGTTCACAGCCTATCCTGCGCGTCCGTTTGGAGGCGCCGCGTGACGTCGAGATTCCGCGCCGAGCTCGTGCTGCTCGGCGTCACGCTCGCCTGGGGCGGCTCGTTCCTCGTCGTGAAGGACACGCTCGGGACGCTCGCTCCGTTCCAGCTGATCGCGCTGCGCTTCGCGCTCGCGGTCGCCGCGCTCGCGGCGCTGTTCGGTCGCCGCGCGTTCCGGCTCGGCCGCGACGCCGCCGGGCGATCGCACTGGCGCGGCGGGCTCGCGATCGGGCTGCTGTTATGGGCGGGCTTCGCGCTGCAGACGCTCGGCCTGCGCGACACGACGCCGGCGCGCTCGGGGTTCATCACGGCGACCTACGTCGCGATGGTGCCGCTGCTGATGCGCCTGATCTCGGGACGTCCGCTCCGCAAGCGCGTGGCCGCCGCAGCCTCTGCGGCGCTGGTCGGCCTCTACCTGCTCACCGGTCCGGACGGCGGCGGCGCGAACCGCGGCGATTGGCTGACGCTGCTCGGCGCGCTCGCGTTCGCAGGGCACATGGTCGCGCTCGACCGCGGCGCGCGAGCGATGCCGGCGCCGGCGCTCGCGTTCGCGCAGATGGCGGTCGTCGCCGGCGTCTCGCTGCCGTTCGCGCTCGCGGAGAGCGGGGTGGCGGGCGCGCTCTCCGGCCGCTCGCTCGCCGCGCTCGGCTACCTCGGACTGATCTGTTCGGCGGCGGGATTTCTGGGCCAGACCTGGGGACAGCGTCACACCTCGCCGGTCCGCGTCGGCCTGATCTTCTCGCTCGAATCGCTGTTCGCGGCGCTGCTCTCCGTCGCGCTCGGCATGGAGGTGCTGACGCCGCTGCAGTGGGCCGGCGGGGTGCTGCTGGTCGGCGGCGTCGTGCTCGGTGAATTGCCGGAGGCGGAGCCCGTGCCGTCAGGGTGATTCCTTGTTGGGGTCTGCGCCGAGCTGTCGGAGCCGCTCGCCCGCGACCATCGCCATCGCCGCCTGCAGGTTGTAGGACGGGATGAAGCCGCGCATCGGGATGCGCAGCGCGCCGTCGCAGGCAGCCAGCACGTCGGGCGGAATGCCGCCGCGCTCGCCGCCGACGACGAGCAGCAACCGGCCTGTTAGGTCCGCCTGCCATGGTGCCGCCGTGCCGACGTCTTCGATCGCGAGCACGCG
>DASTOI010000051.1:0-4174 GCA_035762585.1 Myxococcota bacterium | reverse complement strand
GAAATCGGTCCAGATCAGACTTCACGCCGTCGATCGTCCAAGCAGCGCCCTGATAAACCTGCGCAGATGGGAAGAGTGCGCGCGCGTCTCGGGTGCTCCGCGCATGCCGCAAGCGGCGCGGAGCGCCGTGCGCAGCGAGGCGAAGCCGAGCGAAGTCGAACAGTGGCCTCCGCGCCACGCATCGCCCCTGTGCTGCTCGTCGCGCATCCGCCGCGGCACGCCCAACTTCGGCGCGCGGAGTGAGCGCGTCGCGCGCGCTCGACTTCGACGTCGCGGTGGTCGGCGCCGGCCCGGTCGGCTGCGCCGCCGCGCTCGCGCACGCGCGCCGCGGCGCACGCGTGCTCGTGCTCGAGGCGAAGCCGAAGGCGTGCCAGCGGCTCGCGGGCGAGTGGCTGCATCCGCGGGGCGTCGCGGCGCTGCGCGAGCTCGGCCTCGATCCGGCGACGCTCGCCCCCTATGAGACGGGGCGCGGCTTCGCCGTGCATCCGCGCGGCGACGCCCCCGTGCTCCTGCCGTACGCGGGCGCCGAGCGCGGCTTCAGCGGCGAGCACGCGAGCCTCGTCGAGTGGCTGCGCAGCGCGGTCAGCCAGCAATCAGGCATCCAGCTCGAGCTCGGCGCGCGCGCGACGCTCGTTACGGATGGAGAGCTTCGCTTCCAGCGCGGCGCTGCGACGCGCGAGAGCCGCGTGCGTGCCGCTGTGATCCTCGGCGCCGATGGCCGCAGGTCGCGCGTGCGCGGCGCGCTCGGGCTCGCGGACGGCCGCGCGACGGTCTCGCGGATGGCCGGGCTGCGCTTGATCGACGCGCAGCTTCCGAACGAAGGCTTCGGCCACGTGTTCCTCGGCGGGCCCGGGCCGATGCTCGCGTACCGCATCGCGCCCGACGCTCTGCGCCTCTGCATCGACGTGCCGCTCGGCGCCGCAGCCGAGCGCGCGTGGCTCCTCGCTGCGTACGCGCCCGCGCTGCCCGAGCGGCTGCGCGGCGCGTTCGAGCGCGCGCTGCGCGACGGCGAGATCGGCTGGGCGCTGAACCAGACGCGCGCGCGGAGTGATTACGGAAACGCCCGCATCGCGCTGCTCGGCGACGCGGCCGGCTTCCAGCACCCGCTCACCGCGGTCGGGATGACGCTCGGCCTGTGCGACGCAGTCTCGCACGCGCGCAGCGGCGACTTCGAGCGCTGGCGCCGCGCGCGCGAGGCGAGCGCGCGCGTGCCCGAGCTGCTCGGCGGCGCGCTCTACGAGGCGTTCGCGGGCAGAGAGGAGAGCGCGCTCGCGCTGCAGCGCGGCGTGTTCGCGCTCTGGCGGCGCCGCCCGCGCGCTCGCGCGCGCAGCATGCGCTTCCTCGCCGCCGAGGACGGCCAGCTCGCCTCGTTCGTCGCGACGTTCGTGCGCGTCGCCGCGCCGGCGATCGCGGGAGTGGTCGCGCGCAGCTTGCTCCGGCGCGATGCGCGCGCCGCACGCGCGGCGCTCGACGAGCTCGTGCAGCGTGGGTCGTGGCTGATCGCGGGTGCTGCGGGCCGCGCGCGCTCGTCTCCCGTTGCGCTTGCGGCGCCGCGAGACCCGTCGCAGCGGATGGCGCGCAGCCTCGACGCGACGAGCGCGATCGCGAACGGCGTGCGCGCGCTCGTCGCCGCGCAGCGCGACGACGGGAGCTGGGAAGGCGAGGTGCGTTGGTGCCCGATGCTCGCCGCGCAATACGTCTTGTTCGCGCATCGGCTCGGGCTCGAGCTCTCGGCCGAGCGCCGCGCCCGCCTGCTGCGCCAGTTCGAGGCGACGCAGCGCGCGGACGGCCTCTGGGGCCTGCACGCGCTCTCGCCGCCCTACCTGTTCGTGAGCGCGCTCGTCTACGTCGCCGCGCGGCTGTTAGGGGAGCCGGCGGGCGGGGCGCTGCTCGCGCGCGCGCGCGAGTTCATCGCGCGCGAGGACATCGTCGCGATTCCGAGCTGGGGGAAATTCTGGCTCGCGCTGTTCGGCCTCTACGACTGGCGCGGCGTGCCGCCGACCGTTCCCGAGCTGTGGGCGCTCCCGCGTGCGCTGCCGATCCATCCCTCGCGCTTCTACTGCCACACGCGCCACATCTATCTCGCGATGTCGGCGCTCTACGCGCGCCGAACGAAAGCGCCGGATTCGCCTCGGCTGCGCGAGATCCGCAGCGAGCTCTACCCGCGCGGGATGGAGAGCGTCGACTGGACGCGCGCGCGCGGGCGGCTGCGCTCGGCGGAGCTCGTGACGCCCCCGAGCCGCGCGCTGCGCGCCGTCTACCGCCTGCTCGCGGCGTTCGAGCGCTTTCACGCGCCCGCGCTGCGCCGCCGGATTCTGCGCGAGCTCGACGAGCGCATGCGCTTCGAGCTGCGCAGCACGGACTTCACGTGCCTCTCCCCGGTGAGCGGACTGCTCAGCATCCTCGCGCTGCACGCGGCCGATCCCGAAGACGCCGATGCGCAGCGCGCGATCGAACGCCTCGACGCGTGGATGTGGAACGACGCGGAGGACGGCCTCCGCATCGCCGGCGCGCGCAGCGCGACATGGGACACGTCGTTTGCACTGCAGGCGCTCTCGCACGCTGCGCCGTTCACGAACCCCGGTGAAGCGCTCGCGCGCGGCGCGGAATTTCTGCGCCGTCAACAAATCCATCAGACTCCGGGTGGCTGGCGCTCAGCGTTTCGCCTCGATCCGCGCGGAGGCTTCTGCTTTGCTGGCGCGTGGCATGGGTGGCCCGTCAGCGACTGCACGGCGGAGGCGATGGACGCGCTCGCGCGCGCGGGCGGCGCCGCGTGGGATCGCAACGCCGATCTCGCCGCGCTGCGCTTTCTGCTGCGCTGCCAGAACGCGGACGGCGGCTTCGGCAGCTACGAAGCGCGGCGCACGCGCGTCGGCCTCGAATGGCTGAACCCCGCCGAGATGTTCGGTGAGTCGATGACGGAGCACTCCTACGTCGAATGCACCGCGTCGTGCCTCGCCGCGCTCGCGGATTTCCGGCGCCGCCATCCGCGCGAGGTCGAGCGCGAAGTCGGGCGCGCGATCGCACGCGCGAAGCGGCGATTGCGTCGCCTGCAGCGGCGCGACGGATCGTGGCGCGGCGTGTGGGGCGTCCAGTTCGTCTACGGAACGCTGTTCGGCATCCGCGGCCTCATGGCTGCCGGAGCGACCCCCGGCGAGCCGGCCGTCCGGCGCGCGTGCGAATGGCTGCTCGCGCGGCAACGCCGAGACGGCGGCTGGGGCGAGGACGCGATCGGGTGCGTGCGCGCCGAGTACGTGGAGCACGCGCAGAGCCAAGTGCTCCACACCGCGTGGGCGCTGCTCGCGCTGCTCGAGGCCGAGGATCCGAACGACGAAGCGATCGCGCGCGCTGCGAAGTCCCTAATCGATTCTCAGCGCGAGGACGGCAGCTGGCCGCGCCAAGATCCGGCGGGCCTGTTCTTCCGCACCGCGCTGCTCGACTACGAGCTCTACCGCGGGTACTTCCCGCTCTGGGCGCTCGCGCGCTACGAGCAGCGGCGGCGCGGCCGAGCGCGCGCAGAGCAAGCAGCGTGAGCGTCGCGCCGCTGCCCATCGCGCGGACGTCCGTCGCCGGCCGCAAGGTGCTCACGCAGCAGAAGATCCTGCGCGCGTCGATGGAGCTGTTCGCGACGCGCGGCTACCACCGCACGAGCACGTCGCAGATCGCCGCGCGCGCGGGCGTCAGCCGCGCGTCGATCTTCTGGCACTTCTCGGACAAGGCCACGCTGTTCGGCGAGACGTGCCGGCACTTCCTCGTCCCGTTCCGGGAATCGCTCGAGCGCGGCCGCAAGCACGGCGATCCGCGCGAGCGCATCGTCCGCCAGATCGACGCGTACGAATCCTTCATCCGCGAGCAGCGCGCGACGATCCGCGCGTTCGTCGGCTGGATCTTCGCGTCGCAGCCGCATGCGCTCCCGCTGCGCGACGAGCTGCTCGCGCTGCACCGCGAGTTCCAAGCCGGCCTCGCGCGCGATCTCGCCGCTCTCCTCGCCGATCCCGCCGAAGCCCCCGCGCTCGCCGCCATGACCGTCGCCGTCCTCCACGGCGAGCTCCTGATCACCCTCGGCCGCGAAACTCCCTACGCCGCCTCCCCGCGCGCCGCCCTCGAACGCCTGCTCTTCGAGCACATCTCCCCTAACAACCTGGCGAGCAACACCGAAAAGTGACGCGACCCG
>DASTOI010000050.1:0-17247 GCA_035762585.1 Myxococcota bacterium | reverse complement strand
GCCGCGGCCGCCCGCGAGGAGCCCCCGTGCAGATCGCCTGCTTCATTCGCTACGAGATCGACCCCTTCCAGCGCGACGCCTTTCGTCGCTACGCGGAGGAGTGGGGTCGCATCATCCCGGCCTGCGGTGGACACCTCGTCGGGTACTTCCTGCCGCACGAAGGCACGAACGACATCGCGTGGGGCGTGATCGCATTCGACTCGCTCGCCGCTTACGAGACCTACCGCGCGCGGCTGAGGGCCGACGAGGCGGGGCGCGCGAACTTCGCGTTCGCTTCGCAGCACAGATTCATCCTGCGCGAGGAGCGCACGTTCCTCGAAGTCACGAACGGCACGCTCGGCGCAGCGCCGCGTGTCGGGCCGACGGCGGCGTCGTTCGAAGCGACGCCGCCGTGACGCCTCCTTCCGACATGGTCTCGCGGCATCGCCTCGCCGAGGTCGCTTCCCTGCTCGCCGACCCGCGCCGCGCCGCGATGTGCGGGTCGTTGATGGACGGCCGCTCGCTCCCGGCCGGTGAGCTGGCACGGGCGGCGGGCGTTACGGCGTCTACCGCGAGCAGCCATCTCGCAAAGCTCGAGGCTTCGGGACTCGTGGTTGCGCAGGCCGTCGGTCGGCATCGCTACTTCCGGCTCGGGGGACCCGAGGTCGCGGAGGCACTCGAAGGGCTGGCGCGCCTGATCCCGCGCGGTGGGGTGAAGGTCGCGCCGACTTCGGCGTCGAAGGCGGCGCTCCAGCACGCTCGCCTCTGCTACGACCACTTGGCGGGAGCCCTCGGGGTGGCCGTTACGCACGCGCTCGTCGAACGAAAGGCGCTCGCCCTCGACCTCGACGGTCTCGCGTTGGGCCCGCGTGCGAACGCGACGCTCGCGCAGCTCGGCGTCGACCTCGACGCGATCGGCGCAGGCGCGCGCCCCTTGATCCGTACCTGCATCGACTGGACGGAGCGCCGCCAGCACGTCGCGGGCTCGCTCGGCGCCGCGATCGCGAACGAATTCCTCGAGAGGGAATGGGTGCGGCGCCAGCGCGGGACGCGCGCGCTGGTCGTCACGACCCGTGGGCAGCGTGAGCTGGTGAAGCGGCTGGCGCTGGACTGGCGCTGACGCGCACGGGCTGACTGCCGACGCGGTCGCCTCCCGCGTTGGCCGAGCGTTGTCGGGCTCGCAGGGCGCGCGGCTGTCCCGGGGTGTCTGGTCTCCGCGGCGGCGGCCAGCGGCTAGCGTGCGGCGCCGCGTCCGCTGGAAAGTGCCGAGATGAAGGTCGAGCCCGTGATTCTCGAAGGCGCGCACGTGCGCCTCGAGCCGATGCGCGAGGCGCACGCCGCCGGCGTCGTCGCAGCGGGCTGCGGCTTCGGGCTGTTCCGCTTCTTCCCGTTCTCGCTCGAGAGCGAGGAGGCGATGCGCGGCTACGTGAAGCTGAACGCGACGGCGGTCGGGAGCGTCGCGATGCTGCCGTTCGTGACGTTCGAGCGCGCGACGAATCGCATCGTCGGCGCGACGTCGTTCCTCGCGATCGAGCCCGCGCACGCGCGGCTCGAGATCGGCGCGACCTGGATCACGCCTTCGCACCAGCGCAGCCCGGTGAATACCGAGGCGAAGCTGCTGCAGCTGACGCACTGCTTCGAGGTGCTCGGCTGCAATCGCGTCGAGTTCAAGACCGACGAGCGCAATGAGAAATCGCGCAACGCGCTCGCTCGTATCGGGGCCAAGGAAG
Organism: Myxococcota bacterium; assembly: GCA_035762585.1. Lineage (GTDB taxonomy): Bacteria > Myxococcota_A > UBA9160 > UBA9160 > UBA6930 > VGRF01. The sequence goes on along the minus strand of DASTOI010000050.1, from coordinate 15,538 downwards.
AGGGCCGCTTCCGCGCGCACATGGTGATGCCCGACGGCGCGCTGCGGACCTCGGTCTGGTTCAGCGTGATCGCGAGCGAGTGGCCCGACGTGAAGAAGAAGCTCGCGGCGAAGCTGGGCGCTTAGGGATTCTCACACGACGCGGCGCGGGCGCCGGCGCGAGCAGCGCGAACGCGAAGCCGCGCTCGCGCAGCGGGGCGAGCGCGCGCCACAGCGGGCGCAGCGCCGCCGGCAGCGCGCGCGGCGTGCGGGCGCTCGCGCCGGGCCGCAGCACGAATGCGCGCATCGGGCGCGCACGCGCGGCGATCCAGACGCGCACGGTCCCGTTCGCAGCGAGATTTCGCACCCAGAGCGAGCGCGCGCCGCGCACGGTCCCGATCAGCACGTATGCGCCGACGCGCAGCGCGGCGAGCGGGACGCGCCGCATCTTCCCGCTCTTGCGCCCGGTCATCTCGACGACGACGAAGCCCGCCGGTGCGAGCAGCGGCGCGCCGAGCCCGCGCCGAATCGCCGGCTCGAGCACGGCGTTCACGCGGCGATAGATCTCCGCTTCGGTTTTCATCGGGGACGTACTTTCATGCGCATGAAAGTACGTCCCCGATGAAAGGTGCTTGCCGAAATCGTGCTCGCGCGGGAGATTGCAGACGTCGGCACGAGCCGGCCGATGCGCGGCATCACGCCCGCATCGCAGCACCGCTGGGCGCGCGAGCCCCGGCGAGTGGAGACGAAACCATGCATCCCGGCTTCATTCATCATTGGAGACGACAGCGGCGCGCGGCCTGCGCAGATGCCGCGGCGGCGTACGCTTGTTACGGCGCCGGCGCGGCCTATGGGCGGCGTTGGGCACACGAGGCGAGCCGCCGCTTCGGCGACGCAGCGTTCGGCGCCGAGGGCTTCGGCGCGCGGCGCCCGGTCCGCTTCCTCGCGGACCGACTCGATCTGGACGACGCGCAGGTCGCGAAGCTCGCGAAGATCGTCGAGCGGCTGCGCGTCGAGCGCGAGCAGGCGGCGGTCGACTCGCGGCGCGCGGCCGGCGCGATCGCCGACGCGCTCGAGGGCGCCTCGCTCGAAGCGGAGCGGCTCGAGGAGGCGACGCGGCTGCGCGTCGAGGCGACGCGCCGCGTGCAGGAGTCGGTCGCGCGCGCGCTGCGCGAGCTGCACGAGCTGCTCGATGGCGAGCAGCGCGAGGAGCTCGCGTCGCTGATCCGCAGCGGCGCGCTGCGGCTCTAGCGCCTGAAACGAGGACCGGGCGGCGCGCGAGCGCCGCCCGGCTCTCACTTCGGCGCGGCTCGCCTCAGCTCGCTAGCTGGCGCGCGATCGTCGCGCTGTCCCAGTACACGCGCTCGCAGACGAGCTTGTCGCTGCCCGGCGCAAACAGGAACAGCACGATCATCCGGCACTTGAACGGCTTGCCGCTCGGCCGAGGGCCGCCGGTCTGCGTTCCTAACAGCCAGAACTCCACGACGATCGCGTCGTCGCCGGCTGGCCGCAGAGAGAGGATCTCGTTGCGCTGATCCGGAACGACCGCGCGGCCCGCGCGGAAGTACTCGCGCACCGCGCTCTCGCCGTCGTGCACGACGCCGGTCGCCATCAGCTCGTAGCGCGGGTGCGCAAAGGTCGCGATCACCGCGTCCCAATCGTGCGCGATCTCGCGTTCCATGTGCGTGCGCACGGTGGCCTCGCGACGCGCGAGCAGCGCGGCGTCAATCACGCGATCGCCCCTCGTAAGCGCCGCGCAGCGGCGCGCGCAGCGAGCCGAAGGCGAGCGAAGTCGAACAGTGGTCGCCGCGTGCGCGGGCCCTCGGCGTGCGGTGATCGCGCATCCAGACTCGGTCTCCTAGTCGATCTCGCTCCGCTCGATCTCGCCCGAGCCGGCGGGCAGCGTGAACAGCATGCCGTCGTCGGCGAGCAACCAGCCGTCGCTGCGCACCGCGTCGACGCCGCGCACGAACATGCGCTCGACCAGCCGGTTCGGCGGCGGCGGCGTCAGGTGGCTCAGCACGAGCAGCTTCACGCCGGCCTCGTTCGCGGCCTCGGCGGCCTGCACCGGCGAGGTGTGATAGCTCGGGATGTCGCCCAGGATCTTCGCCACGCGCGGGCGCGCGTCGGCCGCGGTCTCTTCGAGCAGCGCGACGATGTGGTTCGCCTGCGCCTCGTGCACGAGCACGTCCGCATCCTGAGCGACGCGAATCAGGTTCGCGCTCTTCACGGTGTCGCCGCTGACGACTGCGGAGCGACCCTGATAATCGAAGCGATACCCAACCGCGGGGGAGATCGGCGCGTGCCCGACGAGGAACGCGGTAATGCGCAGGCCGTCCGCATCGTGCACGACGGCGCTGCTCGCGCCGTCCGGGAACGCGATCGGCGCGGGAGTCATCCCGCCGACCTCGGGCGGAAGGAAGTCTGCGCCGTGATGCGCCGCGCGGTAGCCGACGTCGAGCGCATACGCCTCGTTGAAGCCGGCGACGACGCGCTGCACGCCCTCGGGACCGATGACGGTGAGCGGCGCCGAGCGGCCATTCACCCAGCTCTGCAGGTTCCACTCGCCGAGCTCGCCGATGTGATCGCTGTGGAAGTGCGTGATCAGCACGGCGCCGAGCTCGGGCGGCACGCGCCAGCCGCCCATGTGATTCCACGAGCCGGGGCCGACGTCGACCACCCACAGCTTGCCCGCCGCGAACACCGCCGTGCACGGCCGCGCGCGCGTCGGGTGCGGCAGCGGCGACGCGCTGCCGCAGATCAGCACGCGCAGCGCGTCGTCCGCGAGGAGGTCGGTCCGCGGCGTCGCGCGCGCAGCGGCGCGCTGCACGAGCGCGTCCTGCGCACCCTCGCAGCCAGCCAGCAACGGCGCCGCGAACGTGAGGGTGAGGGCGGCGAGGAAACGAGAACGCATCGATCGATCTCCGGGCGGCGCGCTCCGCGCCGAAACCGCGGCGCGAAGAAATCGCCCCGAGAGATCGCACGCGAGCGGCGTATCTTGGCCGCTCCACGGAGACGCCGTCAATGAAGCTCTACACGTTCGCCGGAGCGCCGAACCCGCGGCGCGTGCACATCTTTCTCGCCGAGAAGCGCATCGCAGTGCCGTTCGAGCACGTCGACATCACGAAGCGCGCGAACCGCACGCCGGAGTTTCTCGCGAACGTCAACCCGCTGGGCGGAGTCCCGGTTCTCGAGCTCGACGACGGCACGCACATCGCCGAATCGGTCGCGATCTGCCGCTACTTCGAAGCGCTTCAGCCCGAGCCGAGCCTGTTCGGCCGCACGCCCGAAACGATCGGCCGCATCGACATGTGGAATCGCCGCATCGAGCTGCGCTTCATGCAGGCGGTCGGCTTGGTGTGGCTGCACGGCTCTCCGTTCACCGCGAAGGTCGTGAAGAAACAGATCCCCGAGATGGCCGAGCTCGCGCGCGAGGGGGTCCGCGACGCGTTCGCATTCCTCGATTCCGAGCTCGCGCAGCGCGAGTTCATCGCCGGCGATGCCTACTCGATGGCCGACATCCTCGCGCTTACGACTTTCGACTTCGCGGGCCAGCTGAATCAGCTGCACCCGGAGCCCGAGCAGAAGAGCTTGTTGCGTTGGCACACGGAGGTCTCCGCGCGGCCGAGCGCGAAGGCGTGAAGGAGGCGCGACCATGACTCGGAGGACTTCCACCGATGCCGCATTGCGCGAGCGCGCGGCCGCCGTGATTCCGGGCGGCATGTACGGGCACGAGTCCACCGCGCTCTTGCCCGCCGAGTTCCCGCAGTTCTTCGCGCGCGCGAAAGGCGCGCGGCTGTGGGACGTCGATGGCAACGAATACCTGGACTTCATGTGCGCGTACGGCCCGAACTTGTTGGGCTACGCGGACGCCGAGATCGACGCCGCGTTCGCGGCGCAGCTCGCGCGCGGCGACGCGATGACCGGGCCGTCGCCGCTGATCGTCGAGCTCGCCGAGCAGCTCGTCGCGATGGTCGCGCACGCGCAGTGGGCGATGTTCTGCAAGAACGGAACCGACGCGACGTCGATGGCCATCACCGTCGCTCGCGCCCACACGAGGCGGCGCAAGATCCTGGTCGCGAAGGGCGCTTATCACGGCGCCGCGGCGTGGTGCACGCCGAACCCGCTCGGCACGCTGCCCGACGATCGCGCGCACCTGATCCCGTTCACGTACAACGACGTCGCGAGCCTCGAGCGCGCGGCGCGCGAAGCGGGCGACGATCTCGCCGGCGTGCTCGTCTCGCCATTCAAGCACGACGGCTTCGTCGATCAGGAGCTGCCGGCGCGCGAGTTCGCGCATGCGGCGCGCGCCGTCTGCGATCGCGCGAAGTCATTATTGATCATGGACGAGGTGCGCGGCGGCTTCCGGCTCTCGCGCACCGGCTCGTGGACGCAGCTCGGGGTCGAGCCCGACCTGAGCGCGTGGGGCAAGTGCCTCGCGAACGGGCACCCGATCTCCGCGCTGCTCGGCAGCGAGGTCGCTCGCGCCGCGGCCTCGCGCATCTACACGACGGGCAGCTTCTGGTTCGCCGCTGCGCCGATGGCCGCCGCGCTCGCGACGCTGCGCCGGATCCGTGAGACCGACTACCTCGAGCGCACGCAGCGCTTAGGAGCACAGCTACGCGAGGGGCTCGCGAAGGCAGCGACGGCGCACGGCTACGCGCTGCGCCAGACCGGTCCGCCGCAGATGCCGCAGATCCTGTTTACGGACGACCCCGACTTCCGGCGCGGCTTCGCATTCGCGAGCGAGCTGATCCAGCGCGGCGTCTACCTGCACCCGTGGCACAACAACTTCGTGTGCTCAGCGCTCAGCGAGACCGACATCGAGCTCGCGCTCGGCGCCGCGAGCGAAGCGTTCGCGGCGGTGAGAAGGCGAGAAGGCACACTCGTCCCGCACGCGCGCGTCGTGGCGGTGCTGGGGCACTGAAGTTGGCGCCACCTCGCAATGCCGCGCTCTGCGGCTTCGGCGCAGTCGCGCTCGCGCTGGCGACGCCGCTGCTCGCCGCCGCGGCGCGCCCCGAGTACGACGCGTGCGCGCAGTACATCAGCGAGCTCGGCGAGCGCGGCGCGCCGCACGAGCTGCTCGTTCGCTTCGCCGGCTTCCTCCCGATCGGCTTGCTCGCGCTCGGGTTCAGCACGTTCGCCGCGGTCGCAGCGGAGGATCGCCGCGCGCGCACAGGGTTCGCGCTGTTCTCGGGAGTCGGAGGCGCGTACGTGGTCGCTGCGTTCTTTCCGTGCGATCCGGGATGTCCGAGCCCGGGCTCGACGACCCAACAAGTCCACAGCGCGTCGGCGTTGCTCGAATATCTCGGCGGCGGGATCGGCCTGCTGTGGCTCTCGCCCGCCAGGGATGCGGGCTCTCGCGCGCTCGCGCGTCTCGCACGCGCGAGCGGCGTCGTCGCACTGATTGCGTTCGCCGGCCTGCTCACTCCGCAGCTCGCGCCGCTGCGCGGCGCCGTGCAGCGCGTCGCCGAGCTCGCGCTGTTCGGCTGGGTGCTCGCCTACTGCGTCGACCATGCGCGTCATCGCGAGGTCGCAGGGCGGCGGTAAAAGTACGCTCGCGCCGACAGGAGCTCGGAGCGGCGGATGCGCCTCCGAAGGAGCGACTCCGATGCACGAAGTACGGCACGTCAGCGTCTCGATCGCACGCCGACCGGGCGAGGTCTACGAGTTCGCGTCGGACCCGAGGAACCTGCCGCGTTGGGCCGCCGGGCTGGCGCGGTCGGAGCTCAGACAGGTCGGAGACGAGTGGATCGCGGACGCGCCGGTCGGAGAGGTGAGGGTGAAGTTCGCGCCCCGAAACGCCTTCGGCGTGATGGATCACGACGTCACGCTCCGGCGCCGCGGTCCACAACCCGATGCGCGTCGTTCCCAACGGCGAGGGCAGCGAATTCACGTTCACGCTGATCCGCACGCCGGACATGTCCGACGCGCAGTTCGCCGAAGACTGCGGCGCGGTGGAGAGCGATCTGCGAAGACTGAAGGAATTATTGGAGCGCGGCGCGGGCGGGTGAGCTCGCTACAGCACGCGGATCCCGAGCTCGCTTCGGATCTCGCGGAGCGGCACGTCGAGGTATTGCGCGAAATCGTCCCACGGCCAGCGCCGCCGCATCCGGCTCGCCCGCCAGAGCACGCGCGGGAACGCGGTCAGGGCCGTCCACGCGGCGCGCACATCGTCGCGCAGCGAGAGCGTCGTGTAGATCTCGCGCGACTCGGGCAGGTTGTAGGCGCGGATCAGCGAGAAGCCGGCGTCCGTGGCGAAGAAGCTCCACAGCTTCACGATGCCTTCCTGCGGGAGCGTGGTGTCGCAGCCGAACACGACGTGCGCGGCGTCGTGACAGCGGAAGAACTCCTGCGCCGCGCCCGAGGCGCCGCGCCCGCCCGCGAGCCCCGCGCGGCTTCCGTAATACTCGCGCAGGCCTTCCGCGAGCGTGAGCGTCGACTCGGGATCCTGATAACGGTGCATCGCGTGACCTCGCCGGTCCGGCGCTCGGCTCACTTCCCCTCGAACTTCGCTTTCTCTTTGCTCGCCATCGCCTTGTAACCGAGCTGCATGTCGTCGCTGACGAAGTTCACGCTAGCGGCGGCGGCCTCGAACTTCAGCGCCTCGGCCAGGCCGCGCTCCGCCCAGTTGTTGATGGTGCGCTTGATGGTTTGCACCGCGAGCGGCGCGTTCGCGGCGATCTCGTCGGCGAGCGCGCGCACGTGCGAGAGCAGCTGATCGCGCGGCACGACCTCCTGCACGATGCCGATGCGCAGGGCGGTCTGCGCGTCGATGCGGCGGCCGGTGAACGCGAGCAGGCGCGTCCAGCCGGCGCCGAGCTCGGTGACGAGCCGCATGTCGCCGCCCGCGTCGATGCCGACGCCGACGCGCGGCTCCGGCAATGCGAACTGCGCGTCGTCGGCGGCGATCCGGATGTCGCCCATCATCGCGACCTCGAGGCCCGCGCCGAGGCAGTAGCCGTGCACGGCCATGATCACCGGCTGCGGCAGGTTCGCGAGCACGTGGAAGCGCTCGTGGACCCAGCGGAACTTCTCGTAGTAGTTACGGACCTTCTCGGCCGGCGAGCGGCCGGTGATGCGATCCTCGGGCATGCCGAGGTCGACGCCCGCGCAGAACGCGCGCCCCTCGGCACGCACGATCACGCAGCGCACGTCGTTGTCGAAGCGCAGCTCGTCGGCGCGCGCGGCGATCTGGCGCGCGCTCTCCCAGCTCCACGCGTTCAGCTTCTCGGGGCGATCGAGCACGAGCGTCGCGATCGCGCCGTCCTTCTCGAGCCGGATGTACGGGTCGCCTGCCATCTCTTTCGAGCTCCGTTCGCCTTCGGCTCACTGCGCGCGGCCTGCGCCGCTTTGCGGCGCCGGGCCGCTTGCGGCTTCCCGAGCCGCGTTCGATCGGGACATCGTCACTTCAGCTCGAACGGCCCCTTCCCGAGCTGCGTGCGGATCGGCACGAAGTCGGGCTGGCGCATCGCGCGGCGCTGCCAGTTCGCGCCGTCGACGACCAGCGTGTGGCCGCTGATGTAGCTCGCGTACGGCGAGCCGAGGAACGTCGCGGCCCAGCCGAGCTCGCGCAGCCGGCCGGTTCGGAGCGCCGGGCAGCTCGCCTCCTCGCTCGCGCGGTCGCCGCGGCCGGGCGTCGCCTTGATCGCGGCGACCTCGTCCTCGTGCGGGAAGAGGCCCGGCACGAGCCCGTTCACGCGAATCCCGTACGGGCCCCACTCGACCGCGAGCGTCTCCGTCATGTTCTTCACGCCGGCCTTCGCGGCCGCCGAGTGCGCGAAGCCGGGCCCGCCGGTCCACGCGTACGACGCGCCGACGTTGATGATCGCGCCGCTCGTGCCCGCCGCGATGTGGCGCCGGCCGAACTCGCGCGAGCAGAAGAACGTCCCGTTCAGCACGATGTTGACGACCGTGCGCCAGCCGTTCGGCGAGAGGTCCTCGGCCGGCACCGGGAAGTTCCCCGCGGCGTTGTTCACGAGCACCGCGGGATGCGAGAACGCGAGCGCGATCTGGTCGAAGGCAGTCGCGACTTGGTCGGGCTGGCGGATGTCGCACGCGACGGCGAGCGCCTTCGCGCCGACCTCCTCGATCGCGCGCACGCCGGCCGTGCGATGCTCCTCGCCGCGCGACAGGATCGCGACGTTCGCGCCGAGCCGCGCGAACTCGAGCGCGATCGCCTTCCCGAGCCCGGTGCCGCCGCCTGTTACGGCGACCGTCTGCCCGGCGTACGCGCCGGCGGGAAGCGCGTGCGCGCCGAGCGGCGGCGGCTCAGGAAGGCCCATCGTGTGCTCCGGCTGCGAGGGAGGGCGCAGTATTTCGCAGCGCGCGCGGCGCCGCCGCGTGGCCCTCACGTATGCTGCGCCGCCATGGCCGACGTCGCGCAACTCGAGACCGGCACCCCCGAAGTCCTCTGCCGCATCGAGCAGCGCGTCGGCGTCGTCACGCTGAATCGCCCGGAAGCGAAGAACGCGTTGACGATGGTGATGAAGCGCGCGCTGCATCGCCTGATTCCGGAGCTCGGCGCGAGCGGCGAGGTCGGCTGCGTGCTGCTCACCGGCGCGGGGGGCGCGTTCTGCGCGGGCGGCGATACGAAGCGGATGGCGAGCGAGGGGCGGCCGCCGTCGCCCGAGGAGCGCAAGCGCCAGCTGCGCTGGGAGCACGAGGTGCCGCGCGCGCTGCATCGGCTCGAGAAGCCGACCGTTGCCGCGCTGCCCGGGCCCGCGGCCGGTGCGGGCTTCGCGCTCGCGCTCGCGTGCGATCTGCGGCTGATGGCGGAGAGCGCGTTCGCGACGACCGCGTACGCGCGGCTCGGCCTCTCGGGTGATTACGGAGCGAGCTGGTTTCTGACGCGTCTGTTAGGGCCGGCGCGCGCGCGCGAGCTGATGTTCCTCGGTGAGCGGCTGTCGGCCGCCGACTGCGAGCGGCTCGGGCTCTCGAACCGCGTGCTGCCCGATGCGGGCTTCGCGCAGGCCGCCTTCGAGTACGCGCGCCGCATCGCCGCCGGCCCGCCGATCGCGCTGCGGTACATGAAGGACAACCTGAATCGCGCGCTGACGGATTCTCTCGAGTCCGTGCTCGAGATCGAAGCGGAGCACATGGTGCAAGGCGCCGGCACCGAGGACTACGAGGAAGCGGTGAAGGCATTCGCCGAGAAGCGCGCGCCGGTGTTCAAAGGGCGCTGAGGCGCCGCGAGCGGATCTCGCCGCCGGAGCGACGAGAACCGAGGAGCACACCGGATGCACGTGCAAAGGTTGTTGGGGGCACCCCTGCTTCTCATGCTCTTGGCATGCCGGTCGGGCGACGCCGCCGATGAGATCACCGTTCGGCGCATCAACGTCGTCGACGAGAAGGGAGTCGTGCGCTTCGTCATCGCTGGCGATGCCCCGGACCCGATCCTGCGCGGGCAGCGTTATCCGCGAGCCGTCTCTCCAGCCGCGATCTTGTGGCACGACGAGGACGGCAACGAGAGCGGCGGTCTCGCTGTCGCGCCGCTGCCGGATGGTCGGACGATGCGCATGATCACGTTCGATTTCACGGTCCAACCGACCGACGCGGTTCGTATCGGCACGTTCGAGAGCCCCGACGGCGAACGCTGGATGGCGGGGTTCGAAGCGTTCGATCGGAACCCACATCTCCCGGGGCCGATCGAGACCAGCCAGGGCGTGCGGCGGATCGTGCTGGGCACCGAGAACGCCCAAGCGGGCCTCACCATTCTGGATCCGCAAGAGCGAGAACGCATCCGGATCGGAGTGGATGCGAAAGGCACCGCGGTTTTCGAGATACTCGACGAAAGCGGCGCCGTCGTCTTCCGCGCCCCGGATTGATCGCCGGTAACGTCGCTTCCTCTGGAGTTCTCATGCCCGACGGCGCAGATGCAGTTCGACTTCGCTTCGACGGCCTGATCGCGATCGTCTCGTACGACCGCCCTGAGAAGCACAACGCGGCGAACGACGCGATGGACCGGCGGCTGTTCGAGATCCTCGCGGAGCTGCACGAGGCGCCTGGGCTGCGCGCGGTGATCTGGCGCGGCGAGGGCGCGTCGTTCTCTTCGGGCCGGGATACCTCGCAGCTCGGCGTGCGCAGCGAGGACATCAGCGACTTCGCGTTCATCGAGCGCGGGCACAAAGGCACGCAGGGCTTTTTCACGTTGCCGGTGCCCATCATCGCGGCGCTGAAGGGCTGGGTGATCGGCGGCAGCTTCGAGCGCGCGCTGCTCTGCGACGTGCGCATCGCGGGAGAGAGCGCGCGCATGCGGCTGCCCGAGATCGCACACGGCGTGGTTCCCGATTCGGGCGGCACCGCGCGGCTGTTCCAGATCGCGGGTCCCGGCCTCGTCGCGGATCTCGCCCTAACAGGCCGCGTGTTGAACGCGGACGAGGCGCTGCGGCACGGCATCGTCTCCCGCGTCGTGCCGGACGCCGAGCTCGACGCGACGGCGCTCGAGATCGCGCGCACGATCGCGAGCGCGCCGGCGTTTACCGTCGCGATGTTCCTGCGCACGCTGCGCCGCATCGCGAACCCGCTCGTGCAGCAGTCGATGCAGGAAGAAGCGGTCGCGCAGGCGATGGTGTTCGCGTCGCAGGACTACGCGGAGTCGAAGGCGGCCCGCGCCGAGAAGCGCGAGCCGAAGTACCGAGGGCGCTGAGCGCGGCGGCCCGGGCGCGCATGCGCCGGGTCGTGCCGAGTTCTGCCCAACGGCGCGTGGACCGCCGCAACGGGCTCCGTAGCGCGCAAGCGCGCCGACTCGCGCCCGATCGCACCTAATACCTGCGCTCTTCGCGGAGCTTCACCCGCCCCCGAGCGCACCCCGATGCTCGGCGCCGGGGCAGCGCGCGCCCGTTCACGGGGCAGCGGACGCCGCGCGGAGCCCTCACACGCGCGCGGTGGTTGGCACGCGCCTTGAAGTGCGCTCGCTCGCCGCCGCGGCGGCGAGCGCGAAACGACTGCCACGGGGAGACGGAATGTTCGGGTGCCGAGTGAAGAGACTTGCGTCCGCGCTGCTGGCCGCTGCGTGCTGCGCCGGCGCCGTGAGCGCCGCCGAGCTCGAGAAGGACGAGCTGAAGCTCGGCTTCATCAAGCTCACCGACTGCGTGCCGCTCGTGATGGCTTACGAGCTCGGCTACTTCGAGGACGAGGGCCTGTTCGTCACGCTCGAAGCGCAGGCCAACTGGAAGATCCTGCTCGACCGCGTGATCAGCGGCGAGCTCGACGGCGCGCACATGCTCGCCGGCCAGCCGATCGGCGCGACGATCGGCTTCGGCACCAAGGCCGACGTCGTCACCGCGGTGAGCCTCGACCTGAACGGCAACGCGATCACGGTCTCGAACGAGATCTGGAAGCGCATGCAGAAGGCCGACCCGAAGCTCGCGCAGCCGAAGCCGCCGCATCCGATCTCGGCAACGTCGCTGAAGCCGGTCGTCGACGAGATGAAGGCGTCCGGCAGCCCCATGAAGATGGGAATGGTGTTCCCGGTCTCCACCCATAATTACGAGCTGCGCTACTGGCTCGCGGCTGGCGGCATTCATCCCGGTTACTACACGCCCGCCGACACGACCGGCACCGCCGAAGCGGACGTCTTGATCTCGGTGACGCCGCCGCCGCAGATGCCGGCCACGCTCGAGCAGGGCACGATCCACGGCTACAGCGTCGGCGAGCCGTGGAATCAGCAAGCGGTCTTCAAGGGCATCGGCATTCCAGTCATTACGGACGTCGAGATCTGGAAGGCGAACCCCGAGAAGGTGTTCGGCGTGACCGCCGCGTGGGCGAGAGCGAACCCCGAGACGCACATCGCGGTCGCGAAGGCGATCATCCGCGCCGGCAAGTGGCTCGACGCGAGCATGGAGAACCGCAAGCAGGCGGTCGCGATCCTCGCGAAGCCGGAGTACGTCGGCGCGGACGCCGCGGTGATCGCGAACAGCATGACCGGCACGTTCGAGTACGCGAAGGGCGACAAGCGCGCGCTGCCCGACTTCAACGTCTTCTTCGACGACTTCGCGACGTATCCGTACTACAGCGACGCCGTCTGGTACCTGACGCAGATGCGGCGCTGGGGACAGATCTCCGAGGCGAAGCCTGATCACTGGTACGACGCGACCGCGAAGAAGGTCTATCGGCCCGAGGTTTGGCTCGAGGCCGCGAAGCGGCTCGTCGCCGAGGGTCACATCGCGGCGACCGACATCCCGAAGACCGACGGCTACGCGCCGCCCGACTCCGGCTTCATCGACCGGGTCGTCTACGACGGGCGCAAGCCGAACGCGTATCTGCGCAGCCTCGCGATCGGGAAGAAGGACTAACCGTGGCGCCGGCAAGCGACGCTTCGTCGCGCGCAGCGAAGCTGAAGCCCGAGCGGAGTAGAACATGCTGAGGGACCGCGCGATCCGTGCGCTCGAGATCGGCGGGCTCGATCTGTTCGTGCCGTTCGTGCGGCTCGCGACATGGGAGGAGCCGGCGGAGCAGATGCGCCAGATCGGCTTCGCGCTCGGCGCGCCGGCCGTCGCGTTCGTCGTGTTCATCCTGGGTTGGGCAGCGGTCGCGTCGCGCCTCGAGACGAGCATCGGCACGGTGCCGGGCCCGGCGCAGGTCGTCGCGGCCGCGCGCTCGCTCGCCGAAGAACACCGCGCCGAGCGCGAGAAAGAGGCCGCGTTCGACGCGCGCATGGCGGAGAAGAAGGCCGCCGCGCTCGCCGCGGGCAAGCCGTGGAAGGAGCGTCGCTACGCCGGCCGCCCGACGTATTTGGATCAGATCGCGACGAGCCTGAAGACCGTCTTTGCCGGCTTCCTGATCGCTTCCATCGTCGCGATTCCGCTCGGCATCCTGTGCGGCACGAGCGCGACGGTCTACGCGGCGATGAATCCGCTGATCCAGCTGTTCCGCCCAGTCTCTCCGCTCGCGTGGCTGCCGATCGTGATGATCGTCGTCTCCGCGACCTACACGTCCGCCGATCCGTGGTTCGAGAAGTCGTTCGTCAGCTCGGCGATTACGGTCGCGCTCTGCTCGCTGTGGCCGACGCTCGTGAACACCGCCGTCGGCGTCGCCGCGATCGACAAGGACCACCTGAACGTCGCGCGCGTGCTGCGGCTCTCGTTCGCGGCGCGCGTGCGCAAGATCGTGATCCCCGCCGCGCTGCCCTACATCTTCACCGGCCTGCGTCTCTCGCTCGGCGTCGGCTGGATGGTGCTGATCGCGGCCGAGATGCTCGCGCAGAACCCCGGGCTCGGGAAATTCGTCTGGGACATGTTCCAGAACGGCAGCTCGGAGACGCTGGCTCGCATCGCCGTGGCCGTGTTCACGATCGGCGGCATCGGCTTCGCGCTCGACCGCTGCATGATTGCGCTGCAGCGCATCTCGAGTCATGACGCGGCGATTGCCTGACTCCGCCGCGCCGTCGCCGGCGCCGCTGCTCGAGCTGCGCGGCGTCGCGAAGCATTACGGAAGCGGCGCTCACCGCGCTCGCGTGCTGGAAGGGATCTCGCTCGCGATCGGCGAGGGAGAATTCGTCGCCGTGGTCGGGTTCTCAGGGACCGGCAAGACCACGCTCGTGAACCTGCTCGCGGGCCTCAGCACGCCCGACGCCGGCGAAGTGCTCTTGCGCGGCGAGCCGATGCGCGAACCCGGCCCCGATCGCGGCGTCGTGTTCCAGAGCTACGCGCTGCTGCCCTGGCTCTCGGTGCTGGAGAACGTGCGGCTCGCCGTCGACGCGGTCGCGGGCGAGCGCCATCGCGCGGAGCGCGAGCTGCGCGCGAAGGAGATCGTCGCACTGGTCGGGCTCTCGCACGCGAGCGACAAGCACCCGCGCGAGCTCTCGGGCGGCATGCGGCAGCGCGTCGCGCTCGCGCGCGCGCTCGCGCAGGATCCGCAGATCCTGCTGCTCGACGAGCCGCTCGGCGCGCTCGACGCGCTCACGCGCGCGAACCTGCAGCGCGAGCTCGCGGCGATCGCGCTGCGCCAGCGCAAAACCGTCGTGCTCGTGACGAACGACATCGACGAAGCGCTCCTGTTATCCGATCGCGTCGTCCCGCTCGAGCCGGGCGCGGCGCCGGGCGAGCCGGCGCGCATTCGCGCGAGCTTCCCGGTCGCGATTCCGCGGCCGCGTGACCGCGCGGCGCTGAATCACGACATCGAGTTCCGCAAGCTGCGCAACGAGCTGACGAGCCACCTGCTCGCGCTCGGCGCGCGCCGCCGCGCGAGTCGCCCGATCGCGCCGCCGCCGCTCCCGCCGCTCGAGCCGCGCCTGCCCCGCACGGCGCGGCGGGTGCTGTGATGAAGCACCACCTCGAGATCGCGCGCCTCGGCAAGACCTTCGCGACGCCGCGCGGCCCGTTCGTCGCGGTCGAGGAGTTCGATCTCTCGCTGCGCGCGGGAGAATTCGTCGCGCTGATCGGCCACTCGGGCTGCGGGAAGTCGACGGTGCTCTCGATGGTCGCGGGGCTCAGCGAGCCCAGCGCGGGGGGCATCGTGCTCGCCGGCAGGGAGATCGATGGCCCGGGGCCGGACCGCGGCGTCGTGTTCCAATCGCCCGCGCTGCTGCCGTGGCTGACGGTGCTCGAGAACGTGCTGCTCGGCGTCGAGCGCGTGTTCCCGCACGGCACGCCCACGCAGCGTCGCGCGATCGCGGAGCATCACCTCGCGAGCGTCGGCCTCGGCGAGATGCTGGAGAAGCCGCCGCGCGAGATCTCTCAGGGCGAGCGCCAGCGCGTCGGCATCGCGCGCGCGCTCGCGCTCGCGCCGAAGCTGCTCTTGCTCGACGAGCCGTTCGGGATGCTCGATTCGCTGACGCGGCTCGAGCTGCAGGACATGCTCGCCGCGCTGCTCGCGCGCACCGGCACGACCGCGCTGATGGTCACGCACGACGTCGACGAGGCGCTCTTCCTCGCCGATCGCGTCGCGATGATGACGAAGGGCCCGCGCGCGCGCGTCGGCGCCTTGCTCGAGGTGCACATCCCGCGCCCGCGCGTGCGCGAGGTAGTGCTCGAGCACCCGGATTATTACGCGCTGCGCGAGGAGCTGATCTCGTTCCTCGAGCACCAAGAGGCGACTCCCGAGGCGCGCGCCGAGCGCGGCCTCGCGGCGATCGAAGCCACACCCAGCGCCCAGGACACAGCGCATTGATTCCCGGCAACTGAACGCCGGCGAGGAGGAGAACGAGATGAGGTCCGTGAGCGCGTGGTCGTGCGTGGCCCTGGTTTGCGTGAGCGGGGTGGCGCAGGCGCAGCCGGCGCCGTCCGCAGCGCCCGCACCGGCAGCCGCACCCGCGCCGCCGCCGGACGGCGTGCACGCCACGCCCTCGCTGTACTGGAAGGACGGGCCGCACCGCGTAGACGTCACTGCCGTCGCTCGCGTGCGCATCGAAGGCTGGGACACGTTCTCGGCGACGAACCCCGACTGGGACTGGTACACCGGCACTCGGCTACGGCTCTCGCTGCGCTACGCCTACGCGGACAAGCTCGCGTTCACGATCGAGGGCCAGCACGCGCGCGTGAACGGGCTCGACGCCGATTCCGCGGCACCGGCCCGTGTTTACTTCGTCGCAGGCGGCCTCGACTCCCATGCGGCGGGGA
>DASTOI010000049.1:0-2211 GCA_035762585.1 Myxococcota bacterium | reverse complement strand
AGGGTCGCTCGTGCCGTCGAGCGCGACTGCGCAGCCCGGGCGGCTCGTGCGGGTATTCAGCATCTCGGCGAGCCGGTAAGCGTTCTTCACGCCGGCGATGAAGACGATCGTGGGTCGGTCGCCGGCGAGCTCGGGCAGCGGCCCTGCGATCTCGAGGAGCACTTCGTCGCCCTCGAGCGCAGCGACGAGATCGGCCTCGACGAAGTCGCCGCCGCGTGACTTCACGTGGCGCATGTCGAGCGCCTCGACGACGACGGAGCGCAGCTTCAGCGGCACGAGGTATCCGTCGGCGATCGCCGCCCGCATCTCGTACGTGAAGCCGACCGCGTCGAAGACCTCGCCGAGCTTGGTCTCGTCGGCGCGATCGGGCGTCGCGGTGACACCGAGGACGCGCGCGCGGAAGTGATCGAGGATCGTGCGGTAGCTCTTCGCGGTCGCATGGTGCGCCTCGTCGACGATGACGAGATCGAAGAAGTCCAACGGGAAGCGTTCGAGACGCGGGCCCTTCAGCGACTGCACGGACGCGACGACGACGTCGGCCCGCGTCGAGGCGCGCGCGCCGGCCTGCTCGAGCTCGACGCGCAGGTCGGGCGCAACGGCCTTCAGCTTCTTGCGCGCCTGATCGAGCAGCTCGGTGCGGTGCGCGAGGACGAGCGCCTTGCCGCCCTTCGCGGTGCAGAGCCGGATCGCTTCGCTGAAGATCACCGTCTTGCCGCAGCCGGTCGGCAGCACGAGGAGCACGCGCTTCTTGCCCTTGCGGAGCTGCTCGCGCGCGCCATCGAGCGCGGCTCGCTGGTAGTCGCGGAGCTTCACACGACCTCGTCGTCGAGCGGCGGACCGCCGTAGAGCACACGGCCGCTCCCTTCACGAGCGCGCACTGAACGCCCCCCCCCGATTTCGGCGAGCGTCGTCTGCCGCGCGACCATGCGGTGCGCCGCGACCTCGGGGAGCTCCCATGCAACGAGCGCGATCGCGGCCGCGTCGTGCGCGCCTTCCCACCGGGGATCGACGAGCTCGTCGTACGAGACGGCCCTGTCGACGAGCCCGAGCGCGCGTGCCCACCGCGCCAGCCCGAGGCGATCGACGACGGCCTTCGCGATCGCCGCCTTGCGCTCGTCGCGCTTCTTCGCCGCGCCCTTGGTGAGCGCGCGCTTCTCGGCCTGCTCCTCGGGCGTGAGCTCGGCCATGCGCTTGCCGCCGAGATACTTCTTCCGCTCGGCCGCGGCCTTGCGCGCGGCCTTCTCTTCGGCGCTCGGCCTCGCCTTCGTCGCGCGCTGCGTCACGCCGATGCCGAGCGCGGCGCCCGCGGCCATCGCCGTGATGTAGATCGGCGCGCCGCCGTTGAGGTGCTCGTCCGCCGCGCACGCCGCGACCGTCGACGCGCGCGCCATGGCCGCGGCGGTCTTCGCGTTCGTCGAGCCCGCGCCGGACTCGATCGCGATCAGCTGCGGCTGATGCAGCGCGATCACCTTGCGCAGCTCGCGCCAGATGTAGAGCACGCGTCGCAGCATGTCGGCGCTCTTGCTCTCGGCGTTCTTGTCCGGCGCCGTCTCCCACGCGCCCGCAGCGATGAGGTGCGGCTCGGCGCGCGAGAGGTCGAGCACCGCATAGCCCGGAGCCGCGAGCGACGGATCGATCGCGAGGAGCGTGGTCGCCATCACGCGCCCTCGACGAGCGTGGAGCGCCGGATCGTCTCAGCCCAAATGGTCGGGTCTGTGCTCGCCGCGATCTGGACGCCGCCGGCGAACCAGATCACCTGGAGGGCCGGCGCGACCGCGGGCGGCTTCGCGGTGCAGTTCTTCGGTGCGGCGGCGCGCTTCGGCTTCGTGTGCTTCTGCACGACCTGGTCGAGCTGCTCGTCGTCGTTCGCGCGGGTGAGGCGGGTCGCGTTCGCGGCGAGCGGCGTCGAGAGCACGCGCTCGATCGGCCAGCCCTGGCGGATCCGGTACTGGATCGCCTGGCGCGTGATCCCGAGCGCCTTCGCTTCCTTCTCGTCGGCCCACGCGTACGCGCTGAGGCTCTTCCCGTTGTAGGTGTGCAGCTTCACATCGGCTCTCGGCATGCCCTTGCTCCCTTCGTTGTCCTGGCCGCGGACTTCTGTCCTCGGCGTCGATCCGCGTCCCGCGCACACGAGGCGCATCGGGCGCGCCTCGGCGATCACGTCCGGCTCGGCCGCGTGCAGGCCGAACTCGACGCGCGCGCCGTTCTTCA
>DASTOI010000048.1:0-3991 GCA_035762585.1 Myxococcota bacterium | reverse complement strand
GTGCGAGATCGTCGAGACCGCGAAGACCTTCGAGTACGAGGATCTCTACGACACCAAGACGCCGCTCGGCAAGTGCCCGAGGTGCGGCCGGCCCGTGTTCGAGATGGCGTGGTTCTACCGCTGCGCGGAGCTGCCCGACGTCGCGCCCGAGGACGACTGCCCGATGCGCTTCTGGAAGGACACCTCGGGCCGCTACCTCGACCGCCGCGCCGTCGCCGCGCTGATCCAGGAAGGCCGCACGCCCGTGCTCGATGGCTTCACCGCGCGCAGCGGCCGCACCTACCGCGCGAGCCTCGAGGTCGACCGCGACGAGTGGCGCCTGCAGGTGGTGCCCGCCGGCTGGAACGAAGAGGCAGCCTCCGAGACGCCCGAGTACGAGGTGAACACGGAGCCGTTAGGGAAGTGCCCCTTCGGCGGCGAAGAGTGCCAGGTGATCGAGACGCCGACGCACTTCGCGTGCACGGCCTGGGTGGCCGACGCCGAGGCGCAGGCCGCGTTCCGCGCCGCGAAGAAGGCCGCGCGCGAGGCCGGCGCCGAGCCGCCGGAGAAGCCCGAGAAGCCCGACCACGCGCTGTTCGTGTTCCCGCGCACCGTCTGCAAGCGCGAGATCACGCGCGACGAAGCGCTCGTCTACCTGCGCGAGGGCAAGACCGAGCTGCTCACCGACTTCACCTCCCGCCACGGCCGCCCGTTCAGCGCGCAGCTCGTGCTGAAAGACACCGGCAAGCACGGCTTCGAGTTCCCGCCGCGCGGCAAGCAGGCGAAGGAAGCGGAAGGCGAGGGCGCGGCGGCGGAGGGAGCCGAGGGCGCGAAGCCCGCCAAGGCTCGCGGGAAGCGCGGGCCGAAGGCGGCGGCCGTGGGAGCCGCGGCAGCGAGCGAGGCGCCTGATAGGAAGGCCGCGCGCGGCGGGCGGCGCTTCGGCAAGAAGTTCGACCCAGGCACGACACGCGTCGTGCGCGCCGGGAAGAAGGGCGCGAGCCCGCGCAAGGCTGCGGCTGCGAAGAGCGCGAAGCCGCGCGCGAAAAAGATCGCTGCGCGAAAACAGGCCGCGCCGCTCGGCGAGTGAGAGCACGGGCGGACGCGCACGAGCTCGCTCTGCCGCTGGCTCCCCGGGCATGAGCGGCCCGGCGCAGAGAAAAACGGCCGAGCTGGCGGCGGAGTAGCGTCGGGTGCCGCGGGCTGATCGCGACGACGTTCCACGTCAGCGCAGCGGCGCGACGTCCTCGAGCACGCGCGCGAGCGGCACTGCGCGCACCTTCGGCGCGAGCGGGTAGGTGTCCTCGCCTGCGTAGATGACGTCGAGGCGCGTGAGCCCGAGGTCGGCGAGCGCGGAGCGCATCGACGGCGTGACTGCCGGCGCGAGTGTGCGCTTGAACTCGAAGCCGAGGCGCGTGCGCCCGCGCACGATGAGGAGATCGAGCTCCGCGCCGGTGTGCGTGCGCCAGTAGAACGCCTCGTGCGGCCGCGCGCCGAGGTGGCGCAGCACGATCTCGATTCCGTAGCCCTCCCACGAAGCGCCCACCTTGGGGTGCGACTCGAGCTCGCGCGCCGTGCCGATCCCTAACAGCGTGTGCAGCAGCCCGCTGTCCGCGACGAACGCGCGCGGCGCCTTCACCTGGCGCTTGCCGATGTTCTCGCTCCACGGCTGAAGCACGCGCACCATGAACGTGGCGGCGAGCAGCTCGAGCCAGCGGCGCGTCGTCGTGTCGGAGACAGCGAACGAGCGCGCGAGCTCGGACGAGTTCCAGGTCTGGCCGTGATGGTGCGCGACCATCGTCCAGAAGCGCCGCATCGCGACCGCACCGACCTGGATTCCGAGCTGCGGCAGATCGCGCTCGAGGAACGTGCGGATGAAGTCCTCGCGCCAACGCGCGCTCTCCGCGTCGCTGCGCGCGAGGAACGAGCGCGGGAAGCCGCCGCGAACCCAAAGGCGCGTGACCGCACGAACGCCGACCTCATCCAGCCCGAAGCCCCCGAGCTCGACGAACGCGACGCGGCCCGCGAGCGTCTCCGACGTTTGCCGGAGCAGCTCGGGCGACGCGCTGCCGAGCACGAGAAAGCGCGCCGGCCGTCTCGGTCGATCGGCCAGCACGCGCAGGACGGGAAACAGCTCAGGCCGGCGTTGGATCTCGTCGAGCACGACGAGGCCGCGCAGCGGAGCGAGCGCCGTCGTCGGGTCCTGTAGGCGCGATACGACCGCTGGATCCTCCAGGTCGAACACTTCGCCGCCGCGCCGCCGTACCAGCTCGCGAGCGAGGGTCGACTTCCCGACCTGCCGCGCGCCGAGCAATGCGACGATGGGCGACTCGCGCAGCAAGCGTTCGAGCCGCGAGAGTAGATCGGAGCGGTCCACCATGTGCCCGGGCATACCAAGAAATTTCGGTATTCGGTACCGAATCTTCAGGGTACGGATTCGGACTCCCCGGCGGACGCTGGACGCGTCTCCGGCCACGGACCCGCAAGCGCGCTAGCGGGGGTGCGCGCACTTCGAGATTGTGATTCCGCATTCACCGTAATAGGGTGCTCGCGTCGGTGGGCAGCGCGGAGGCGGGATGGCGAGGAACGCAGCGGGAACGCTGGCTGCTCTCGCGCTCGCCACGGCGTTCACGCTCGTTTCCGACCGCGCCCGCGCCGACGCGGCCACGGAGCTCGGAGCGGCCGTGGACCCGGCAGCCGCGCCCGGTTGGCGCGATCGGATCGACGTCCACGGCCACTACGAGATGCGCTTCGTGTTCGGCTGGGAGGACTTCGGCACGACCGATGCTTGGGACCTCTACGGCTGGCAGCACGTGCTGAACGTCGAGACCGAGGCTCGGCTCGCGCCGAACGGCTTCGGCCCGTTCACTTCGGTCTCGGCTTTCGCGCGCGCCGAGGTGAAGTTCGACTGCGTCTACTCGCACGGCTGCGGGATCTTCGACAGCGCCAATGCGTTCGGGCGCAGGCCGGGCAAGCTGCCGGCGCGCCTTCAGCAGGGGCGGCGCGAGGGAGACGCGGGTTCGCAGGCCACTTTCGACCGACGCGCCTACTACTTCGACGACGAGACGCGGCTGGACGGCGCGACGATCGGCCCGGACGGTGTGCGGAACGCGGATCTTCCGAGCGGCCGGCGCGTCGCGACGTCGGCGCTGTTCGGCCCGTCGCTCGTGGAGCTGTTCGCTGCCAGCGTCGGCGCAGACGGCGTGCGCGGCTCGTTCGCCGCTCCCGGCGACGATGCCGGCTATTACGTGCTTGCGCACGAGCGCGGCTGTCGAATCGGTACGCGCGCACTGCGCGAGGACAGCCTGCGCGGCTACGGCAACCGCGAGCTGCTGTTCAACTACACCTGCGACCTGAATCCGATCGGCCGCCTGCGCGATCGCGTGAACCCGTTCGACGGAAGCGAGTCGCACCCGCTGCTCGGGAACGCCGGCGCGTACGCGCTGCCGTTTCGACCGGCACCGGAGCGCCGTGCCACCGAGGCAGCGGAAGAATGGGAGTCGCAGGGCCTCTTCCTTCCGAACCGAGCCGTGCGCGACCGGCTGCGGCGCGACGCCTTCGACTCCACGGATCAGTACTTCACCGTCGGCGAGCTGCAGTGGAATCACGGCGCGAACCAGCAGCTGCTCAAGGAGCTGCGCGAGCTGTACTTCGACCTCGAGACGGCGCAGCGGAGACTCTGGATGCGCGTCGGCAAGCAGACGATCGTGTGGGGAAAGACCGAGCTCTTCCGGAATCAGGATCAGTGGAATCCGACCGACGTCGCGCTCGGGCCGCTGACGTCGCTCGAGGAGTCGCGAATTCCCGTCTTCGCATTGCGCGGGATCTACTCGTTCTACGACGTCGGGCCGCTGCAGGACGTGCGGCTCGAGCTCGCGACGATCTTCGACAAGTTCGAGCCGCAGGATCTCGGCATCTGCGGCGAGCCGTTCACGCCGCGGCCGGCGTGCGACAAAGGGCTCGGGCTCTGGCAGCACGGCCTCACCGGTGCGGGCATCGCCGGCGAGCGGCGGCC
>DASTOI010000047.1:0-2462 GCA_035762585.1 Myxococcota bacterium | reverse complement strand
GGCGCGCGGCCCGCATCGCCCTGGAGTGCGCGGCCGGCGCGCGCGACGCTCGATGGCGGCGCGAGCTCGCCCGCAGCCGCGCGCTCGATCAGCTGCTCGGCCGCGCGCTGCAAGCTCTCGGGCACGCGCGCTGCGAGCATGAAGCGCGCCGCGCGAAGGTCCGCCTGCGTTGCTTCGGCGCGCGCAGCGAGAAGCGCATGCGCGCGCAGCACCGCGATGCCGGGCGCCGCGACGACGCGGTCGCTCGGCGGCATCGCGCCCGCCGAGCGCGCGAGCTGCGCGAGGCGCTGCCAGAGCGCGAGCCACTCCTGCTGCACGCGCGCGGCCACCGAGACCGTGCGCGCGCGAAGCGCGAGATCCCGCAGCGCGCTCGCCGAGAGCGGCGGCGTAACACCGGGGTCTGACCCCGCTGTTACGCCGCGGGGCTGCGCGCGTGCGGGAGCGTCCGGACGCGCATCGGCGGCACGTCCGAGCAGCGCCGAAGCGGAGGTCGGATCGGCCGCCAGCGCGTGCGCACGCATCCGCACCTGCAGCGCGAAGCGATCGAGCTGCGCGGGCTCCAGTGCGTCCGCGTACCTCGCCTGCGCGGGCGGCAGCAGCGTCGCGATCGCCGTCGCGAGCGCGAGCGGGCCACCAGCGCCTTCGCGCTCGCCGAGCATCCGCAGCAGCGGCGCGAGCGCCTCGCCCGGCGCGCGCTCGAGATCGCTGAGCAGCCACAGCTCGGCGCGCGCCAGAGCGTTCGGCAGCGCGCGCAGCGCGAGCCGCTCGCCACGCTCGTGCGGCGCGCGCTCGAGCGCCACCTCCCCTAACAGCTCGGCGGCGCGCGTGTCGCGGTGGAACGCGACGCGCGCCGCCCGCGCGCTGGTCGCGTCGAGCAGCGCCTCCGCGAGCGCCGTCTTCCCGCAGCCGCTCGGCCCGATCAGCAGCGCGTGCTCGCGCGCCGCGAGCGCGAGCAAGAGCGCAGTCTTCGCATCGTCGTGACCGACCACCGCCGCATCGAGCGCGGCGCGCAGCTGCGCGATGTCCGAGTCCGCCGCCATGCCTGCAGGCTATCTCGCCGGCAAATCGCGAATCGGGGTCAGACCCCAACTCGCCATTCGGCTGCGCGGCGTGCGAAAGCGCGCTCCACTCCGGTGACAGGAGGACGACGCATGCCCGGAGCGCTCACGGATCTGACGGTTGCGGCGCGGCTCGGGCTGCGCGAGCTCGGGCGCGCCGTGCGCGGGCGACGCGAACGTGCGCCAGATCTCGAGGCGTTCCGCACGACGCTCGCGAGCGCAATCGCCGCGGCGCCGCCGGGCGTCGTCGCCGAGCACACGTGGATTCGGCTGCCCGCGAGCGAGCCGCCGTGGCGCGACAGCGGCGTCGCGCTGCGCGCCGGCGAGGAGCTCAGCTACTTCGCGGCCGGGCGCGCGGTCGCCTCCCCAGCCCTCGACGTCTGGATCGGCCCCGAGACCCAGCTCTGGGCGCGCGTGGGCGAAGCGGGCCCGATCCGCTCCTCGAGCCGCACCTCGAACACGCTCCGAGCCGAGTCCGGCGGCCGCGTCTACTTCGGCAACTACTTCCCTAACGACTGGAAGGACGCGCGCGGCGCGCGCCTTCAGGACGACGCGGTGTACTCGCGAGTGAGCGGCGAGATCGCGATCCTCGCGCTGCGCTGGAACGGGAGCGCAGCGGCCGGCCTCGCCGCGCTCGCGGCCGCCGCCGATCCGATTGGCTGCTTCGCGAGCGAGCGCGAGCGTTTGCTGCGCGGCGATCCCGCGCCGCCCGGCTGGCGCCACCTCTGGCATCTCGGCGAAACCGAGATCTTCAGCACCGAGAAAGGCCCGACCGGCGAGCCCGCGCTCGTCTGCGCGTGCGAGGGCGACGTGGGCATCCTGCAGCGCGACGCCCCGTTTCCGCTGCGCCCCGGCACCCAGCTCGCGTGGCGCTGGCGCGTCGACGCGCTGCCCGGCCTCGTGCGCGAAGACACCGTCCCGAGCCACGACTACCTGAGCCTCGCGGTCGAGTTCCAGAACGGGCTCGACATCACCTATTACTGGAGCAAGGAGCTCGCGCCCGGCACGGCCTTCTGGTGCCCGCTCCCGAACTGGAAGCACCGCGAATTCCACGTCGTCGTGCGCTCCGGCGCCGCCGGCCTCGGCGCCTGGCACCCCGAGCAGCGCGACCTCCACGCCGACGCGCTCCGCTACTTCGGCAAGCACCCCGGCGACGTCGTCCGCGTCTGGCTGATCGCGGTCAGCATCTTCAAACGCCAGCCGGGGCGCTGCGCGTATGCGGGCATCGAGCTGAGGAACGGGAGCGAGAAGCTCGCGGTGCTGTGAGGCGAAGGATCGCGTCTCTCTGCTGCTGGAAGTGCGCGAAGCATTCCGCCGACTTCTTAACCTGGATCACGAACTCGGCGCGCAGCTCGCCGTGGTCATAACTCTCCTCGTCAGAGTCATATGCGGACGCGATGCCCG
>DASTOI010000046.1:0-2014 GCA_035762585.1 Myxococcota bacterium | reverse complement strand
GATCGCGAAATCGCGCTGCACGAGCTCGACGAACTCTTCGCCGCGATTCAAGAGCGCCCACACGCGCTGGTTGCCGGCGTCGTAGTCGTACCCGCGCCCCGCCGCGACGTCCTTGCGCGCCGCCGCGAACACGCGCTCGCGCACGCGCACCGTCTCTGCAGGCGACATCGCGTCGGCGATCAGGCATAGCCCGTACTCGTCGAGGTCGCGCAGCGCGCGCTTCAGGTCGCGCGTCGGAGCGGGAAGGTTCGCCATCTCGCGACGGTAGAACGCTGCGCGCGTTCTGCTCATTCCGTGATCGCCGTCGCAATTCGGTGTCGGCGGCCGGCCACCGTCGGAGATCGGGATCACGCAGCGCGCTACGCCGCGCGCCGAACAGGAGGGAAATCGGGGGGATGTGTCATGTGTCATCGATCCCGCGTTTCTCTGCGTGACTCCAGAAATCTCGCTCTCGCGGCCCTCGCCGCAGCGGTGCTCGCCTCGCCTGCGTTCGCGCAGACCGTGCGCGAGACGATCATTACGGAGAACCCGAGCCGTACGCCGGGCGGCTCCTGCATGTACGGCGGCGACGGGAAGCTGATCTACGCGCCACAGGGCGCCGTGTGCCCCGAGACGCAATCGCCCGCGGCCCTCGCACCGGTGAGCGCCGCCGCGCCCGCCGAGCAGAGCGCCGCGAAGCGTCTCGACGGGCTGCGCAAGGAGGCCGCCGCCGTGCTCTCCGAGCGCGAGCACCTCGACGTCGAGTTCGCGCGCCTGCGCGAGGCGCTCACCTACGAGGACCGCGAGACCACGCAGCGCATCGTCGCCGAGGTGCTGCGCAAGTTCGAGCGCCACCTCGAGCGCGAGGCGCGGCTGCTGCAGCCGCTCGCGGCGAACAAGCCCTGACCGCAAGCGCCGCCTCGGCGCGCGCAGCGAGGCGGAGTCTTCGTAGCCGAGCGAGTCGAACAGTCGCTTCTGCGGCGGAGACCAGCCGGAAGGCCCAGTCCTTCACGGCCCCTAGGCGCTAAACGCCGGCGCGCACGCCTGCGCCTCGCGCGAACGGCGCGCCGAGCGCGCGCGCGAGCGACATTTCGCGCTCGCCCGCCGCGCCCGGCAGCCCGGTCTCGAACTGCCGCGCGCTGTCCGACCCGCGCAGCGTCCCGAGCGCGCGGTCCCAGCCCGAGAGAATCGTCCCGAAGTTCGAATCGAGCTCCGCGCGCGAGCGCGCGTGATGCAGCCGATGCATCGCGGGGGTAACAACCGCGCGTGCGAGCCGCCGCTCGAGCCCGCGCGGCAGATCGAAGTTCCCGTGCTCGAGCAAGTTCATCGCGCCGAACACGATCTCGAACACCAGCACGCCGAGCGGCGAGACCCCGACCAGCGCGATCGCCGCAAGGCGGAGCGGTAGCGCCATCAACAGCTCGCCTGGATGGAAGCGCAGCGCCGTCGTCACCTGAAACGCGCGATCCGCGTGATGCACGCGATGGAAGCGCCAGAGCCAGCCGACGCGGTGGTTGGCGCGGTGCCAGAAGTAGGAGACGGCATCGAGGGCGACCACGCCGGCCGGCAGCGCGAACCACGCCGGCGCTGCCAGCGCATGGAGCGCCCCGAAGCCCGTCGACTCGGCCCATCCCGCGACCGCGAAGCCGCACGCGCCGCAGACGACGCGCATCAGCGCGGAGTCGACGAGGAAGAGGCCGAGGTTCGTGCGCCAGGGGCGATCGAGATGCGCGTGGGGGAGGAGGCGTTCGAGGAGAAGGGCGAGGAGGAGCATGCTCGCAAGCGCGCCGGTTCGCGCGAGGTCTAGGCTGGCGAACGTCACGAAGGCACCCCGTTTTCGCCGGAAGCAATGGTCGACTGCGCGGTTTCGCGTGCTTGATCCATCACGCGACGGCTGCGGCAAACGCCGCGAATAGATCACCTGGCAGCCGGTGGTGAAGGCGCCACGTTACCGCCATCGGCCGCGCTCCCTCGTGACTCACATAGCTGGCAGGGCCGAGAAACCAGACCGCCGGATCGTCAACGGTGATGCGTG
>DASTOI010000045.1:0-3247 GCA_035762585.1 Myxococcota bacterium | reverse complement strand
GAACCTGATCGCGGGCACCGGCTTCCTGTTCGCCCCTGCGGTGATCGCGCTGGCGGACACCTGCGCAGCGATCGGCTGCGGCAACAACGTTCCGGCCGGCGCGTCGTTCACGACGATCGAGCTGAAGTCGAACTTCCTGGCGTCCGCGCGCGTGGGCGAGCGCGTCGCGTGCCGCTGCACGCCGGCCCACCTCGGCCGCCAGACCCACGTGTGGGACGCCACCGTCACCAACGAGACGACGGGGCGGACCATCGCGCTCTTCCGCTGCACCCAGCTGGTGCTGCTGCCCCGCTGACTAGAGCCCATCTCAGAAATCCTCCCGTCGCCGGGCGCGCGTCTTCGCCCTCCTGGCTGCGTTGCGCTTCGCTCGCCGTATCGTCAGATACGGCTTCGCTCGCGCGCCTTGCCAGCCGGTCGAATCCGCGCGCCCGGCTCGGTCCGGATTTCTGGGATGGGCTCTAGGCGCGCCTGGAGCGGCGCTGCGCGGTCGCGCGCTCCCCGCTCGCCGCGCGGACGCGCGCTCTCCACGCCGCGAGCTTCTTCTCGTACGCGATCGACGCGTTCGCCGGGCTCGTCGAGGGCAGGTCGTGGAACGCGACGCCATTCACGCCGGCGAGCGACGGCAGCACGTGCTTGCGGAACGCCGCCGCCGCTTTCCCGCCGTTGAAGCAGACGATCTCGATCGACGGGAACGCCGCGAACAGGCGCGCGAAGTCGTTCGCGACGATCGACGCCTCGACGATGTCCGAGTCGAGGCTCGACGCGCGCGTGCAGCTCTCGAGCACGTCCCAGAGGCCGATCCCACGCGCGAGCAGCTGCGCGAGGCGCTCGGGGTAGGGAGCCGCGCGCGGGACGCCCGCGAGCGTCTCCATCAGCGGCCAGAAGAGATTGCGTGGGTGCGCGTAGTACTCGCGCGCGCGCAGCGAGGCCGCGCCCGGCATCGAGCCGAGGATCAGCACGCGGCTCGCCGCGTTCACGACCGGAGCGAAGCTGCGGACGCGCAGCGGGCGCGGGCTCGGGATCGGCGTCACTCCGCTTGCGCGGCCGCCGGCTCGGCACGTCCGGCGTACGGCCGCTCCTTCGCGATCTTGACCAAGAAGCCGCTCGCGAGCTTCTCGTCGCCGCGCAGCCCGTTGTAGAGCGCCGTCTCGGCGGCGCTCCACGCATTGTCGCTGCGACGCGAGACCTGCTCGAGCGTCTCGCCGGCCTTCGCTGCGACGAGCGCGAGCCGGGTCTCGGTGATCTGCGCGCGGTCGTCGGCGTCCAGCCGGCGGAAGCTCTGCAGCGCGCGGTCGAACGTGTCGGCCCACGCGTCGGCCTCCTGCTGGTAGGTCTGCGCGTGGAGCGCGAACACGCCGCCGCCGTGCATGAAGTAGGTGCGCTCGATCAGCTGGCCTTGGCTGAGCGCGCGCACGCGGTAGCCGCGCGCGCCGGCCGAGCCGACGCGCACGCTGCCGCCGTCCTCCGCCGGGACGTTCTGCTGCGCGGCCTCGCTCAGCATGCGCTGCGCGGCGCTGCGCGCGTCGGCGCCCTCGTTCTTCGGCACCGCGATCAGCGCGAGGATCGCGTTGCCCTGCTCGGGCTTCGCCATCACCGCCTGCGGCGAGTTCTGCGTCTGCCACCCGCGCGGGAAGCGGATCGCGAAATCGAGGTCGGGATGGAGGAACAGGCTGTCCCGGAAGATGCCCTGCGCCGGATCGGGCCCGACCAGGATGCCCTCGGTTCGCCGCACGAAATCGCTGCGGTCGCGCGCGATCGGCGCGGCGGCCGAAGCGGTCAGGGAGGCGGCGCGCTGCTCGGCCCTGCGCACGCGTTCGTCGCTGGTCGGATGCGAGTCGAGAAAGGTCGCCTGGCGCTTCTCGCCCGTGCGCAGCCGCTCTTCGCGGCCGAGCGCGGCGAGGAAGTTGCCGATCGCGATCGGGTCGTAGCCGGCCTTCGCGGCGAGCTGCTGGCCGATCTCGTCGGACTGCAGCTCCTGATCGCGGCTGTAGCTCGCGAGCCAGCCCTGCGCGCCGGTCTGCGCGATCTGGCCGACGCTCTGCGCGAGCTCGCCGCCGCCGAGGATCGCGGCGCCGATCGTCGCGATCGCGGCGCCGATGCCGGCGAGCTGGCCGCGCGTCTGGCGCTGCGCGCTGTGGCGCGCGGCGACGTGCCCGATCTCGTGGCCGACCACGCCGGCGAGCTCGTCTTCGCTGTTCGCGAGCGTGAGCAACCCGCGCGAGACGTAGACGTAGCCGCCGGGCAGCGCGAACGCGTTGGTCGCCTCCATGTCGACGGCGTGAAACTCGTACTTCACGTCCTGCCGCGGGGAGAAGCGCGCGAGCCGCGCGCCGAGCTGCGCGACGTACGCCTGAAGCGGCGCGTCGTCGATGAAGCCCAGCTGCTGCTCGACTTCGGCCGCCGCCTGCCGGCCGACCTGCACCTCCTGCTGCGGCGTCATCGTGGTGTATTCGCGCTCGCCGGTGACCGGATTCACGACCGACGCGCACGCCGTCGAGAGCGCGAGCAGCCCGGCCAGCGCCGTTCGCCTGGAGCGCGAGCGCGCGTACGACTCGAATTGCCCCACCGCCATCGCACATCCCCCTCGCACGTCCACGCGGGACACTCCCCTATCGTGCCGCGCACGTCATGGCCGTGCTGCCGCTCGCGCTGCTCGCGTTCCTTTGCTTCGGTGTGTTGCTCGTTCTGCCCGGCGCGCTCCAACCGGCGTTTGCCGGAGCATTCGGCCTCGATCTCGCGCAGAGCGCGGGGCTGGCGTCCGCACTGATGACCGGTGTCGGCATCGGCGTCCTCGCGAGCGGCCCGCTGATCGATCGCCTGCCGCGCCGGCCGCTATTCGCGAGCGCCGTGCTCGCGTGCTCCGCCGCGCTCTCTGCCGCGGCGCTCGCCGGCGGCTTCGTCGCGCTGCTCGCTGCGTTTGCCGCGCTCGGCATCGCGAGCGGCGCGTACGAGACGGTGCTGAACGCCGCGGTGCCCGAATCGAATCCCGCCCGCGCGGCCGCGCGGCTCAGCATCGCGCACGCGGCCGCGACGCTCGGTGCCGCGCTCGGTGCGCCTCTCCTCGCGATCGCGGCGGCCTCCGTGGGAATCGCGCGGACGCTCGGAGGCCTCGCGGCCGCATTCGCGCTGCTCGCGGTCGCCGGCGCGTTCGCGCGCTTCCCGTTGCCGCCGCGCGAACGAGCGCGCCTTGCCGGCTCGCGTCCGCTCCCGCTGCGCGCGCTCGCGCCGCTCGCGCTGGCGAGCGCCG
>DASTOI010000044.1:0-3772 GCA_035762585.1 Myxococcota bacterium | reverse complement strand
GCCCCCCACCTGACGGTGAAGGTCAGCGAGACGCGCACCGACGCGAAGCATCTGCGCGCGGTCGAGTTCGACCTGACGCGCGGTCGTCACCGCGCGATCGTGACCGTGAAATCGCGAGGGGATGTGACGCTGGTCGGCCCGTTCCACGTCGGGAAGACCGAGGGGCCGTGCAAATCCTTCCCGTTCGACGCTCATGACGAGCTCCATGGAGCGCTCGGGGATTTCCTCGAGAAGTTCCTCGCTGAGGCCGCGACCCCGTAAAGGGCCTGGCCACTCACTCCCAGAACGCAAGTACGACCCGCAGAAGAGGTGCAGGCCCGAGCAAATCGGGGACCGGCGCCGAACCCGAACGGAACCTTCCCTGAAGGGAGCGGCATCGCTGCCTTCCGCGCGCCTCCCCGGAGAACTTCGTGAGTGGACAGCTCGATACAGCCCCCACTCCGGTCGAGTCCGTCTCGGACCTGATCACTTTCCTGCGCAGCGGCGAGAAGCCGCGCGAGCGGTTCCGGGTGGGCACGGAGCACGAGAAGATCGGGTTCGGCGCGGACGGCCGACCCGTCCCGCACGCGGGCCCGCGCGGCATCGCCGCGGTCCTCGAGGCGATCGCGACCGCGGATGGGTGGGAGCGTGGGTTCGACGCCGGCAACCTGATCGCGCTGAAGAAGGACGACGCATCGATCACGCTCGAGCCGGGCGGGCAGCTCGAGCTCTCGGGTGCGCCGCTGCGAACGATCTTCGAGACGGAGCGCGAGATTCGCGCGCATCTCGAGCTGGTGAAGCGCGTTTCCGCGCCGCTCGGCATCACCTGGACCTCGCTCGCTCACCATCCCGTGCATGATCTGACTGAGATCCCGCGCATGCCGAAGGCGCGCTACGGCGTGATGCGCGCCTACCTCCCGACCCGCGGTGAGCTCGCGCTGCACATGATGCACATGACGGCGACCGTGCAGGCGAACCTCGACTTCGCGTCCGAAGCCGACATGGTGCGCAAGATGCGCGCCGCGATGGCGGTGACGCCGATCGTCTCGGCGATGTTCGCGAACTCATCGCTCCATCTCGGCAAGCCGTCCGGGTTCATCACGCGGCGCGAGCACATCTGGCGCCACACCGACCCGGATCGCTGCGGCTTGCTCTCGTTCGTGTTCGACGAGGGGTTCGGCTACGAGCGCTACGCGGAGTGGGCGCTCGACGTCCCGATGTTCTTTATCGTGCGCGACGAGAAGTACCTGCCGGCCCGCGGCGTCACGTTCCGCGAGTTCATGGCGCGCGGCTTCGAGGGCCATCGCCCGACCGCGGCGGACTGGGACTTGCACTTGACGACGCTGTTCCCCGAGGTGCGCCTGAAGCGCATCGTCGAGCTGCGAGGCGCGGATTGCGTCCCCTTTCTCTCGGCTCTGCCTGCGCTGTGGAAGGGCCTGCTCTACGACGACGGCGCGCTGGACGCGGCTCATGCGCTCGCGAAGGATTGGTCGTTCGCGGAGCGCGAGGCCGCCCTCGAGGACGTCGCGCGGCGCGGCCTCGCGGCGCGCGTCGCCGGCGAGCCGGTACTGCCGCTCGCGCGCGAGCTCGCGGCCATCGCGAGCGAGGGGCTGCGACGGATTCGCCACGGAGAGGGTGAGCAGCCCGACGAACGCGTGTTCCTCGACCCGCTGCTCGCCCAGCTCGAGACCGGCCGCTCGCTCGGTGAAGAGCTCGTGCAGCGCTGGGAAGGCGAGCTCGCCCGCTCGCTCAAGAAGCTGATCGAGGCGACCCGCTTCTAACGCCCACTCGCGCCCGAGTTCAGGCGTCGACTGCAACACCCCCGCACTGTCCTCCAGGTCACTGACATCCTCGATGTGAAGCGGCTCCCTGCTCGTGTCGAGCCATGCAAGCGAAGCGCGCAGCGAAGGCGGCGCTTCGCCGCCGGAGCGAAGTAAAAAAGGGAAGGTCGACGAGGAGAAGGCGCGGCCTCGGTGCCAGCACGCCGACCCAGAACGACCTAGCTAAGGTGCCCGCGCAATGGCCAAGCCCCGCCCGCGCCTTCTCATCGTCGACGACGAGGAAGCGATCCTCGAGACGATGACGTTCACGTTCGAGGACGACTACGAGGTCTTCACCGGGACGTCGGCGAGCGAGGGCCTCGCGCAGCTCGACAAGCACGCGCCGATCGCGGTCGTGATCTCCGACCAGCGCATGCCGGAGATGACCGGCGTCGAGTTTCTCGCGCGCGTGTTCGCGCGCTCGCCGGCGACGCAGCGCATCATCCTGACCGGCTTCGCGGACATGGACGCGATCATCCGCGCGATCAACGACGGCCACGTCTACGCGTACATCACGAAGCCGTGGGAGCCGGACCAGCTGAAGCAGGTGGTGCGGCGCGCGGCGGACCACCACGCGCTCACCTGCGAGAACGAGCGCTTGTTAGGCGATCTGCGCACCGCGAACGTGTTCCTCGAAGGCGTAATGGATCAGCTCGACACTGGCGCCGTCGCGCTCGACGCGCGCGGGCTGGTGCGCGCCGTCAACAAGCCGGCGCGCCAATTCCTCGGCGTGGTCGGCGACGCGCGCGGGAAGGACCTGCGCGACGCGCTGCCGCGCGAGGTCTACGAGCGCTTCGCGAGCGCGGTCAGCTGCATCCGCGGCGACACCGAGATGAGTCACGCCGACATCGACCTGCCGGTCGGCGACGGCGTGCGACTGCGCGTGAAGCTGCACACACTCACGGACCCGCAGGGCGGGGATCTCGGCCAAGTGATCCTCGCGCGCGAGATCTCGCACGAGCCGATGCGGCTGCGCTTCGACGAGATCCTCGAGGGGCTCGCGAACCAATCCGACGGCGCGCTGCGCCCGCGGCTCGCGGCCGCGCAGGCCGAGCTCGGCAAGCTCTCGCAGCAGCTGCGCGAGAAGCTGGTGAGTGCGCCTGGGATGGGGGAGCTGCGCGAGCGCACGAACCGAACGCTCACCGCGATCGAGCACTGGCTCACCGTGGATGACGCGCTGGCGCGCGAGGACTTCCCCGACGCGCAGCTCCTGCGCGAGCGCATGCTCGTCGCCGGCGCGCGCTGGCCGCTCGGCGGGCGCCTGCCGCAGCGCGTGAAGGAGCTCGCGCAGCGCGTCGAGACTTATTACGAATCGGGCGACAACCCGAAGCGCGCCGTCCTCTAGCGAGCATGTCCGCGGCGCCCGCTGCTCCGTCGGTCGTGCCCGCAGCGGCGCCCGCGATCCCGCGGCTCGAGCTGCGCATCGAGCGCCTGAAGGCGAGCTACCGCTTCACGTACGCGTTCCACGCGCGCGAGGTGCGCTTCGAGCGCGACGCGGGCGACGGCTTC
Organism: Myxococcota bacterium; assembly: GCA_035762585.1. Lineage (GTDB taxonomy): Bacteria > Myxococcota_A > UBA9160 > UBA9160 > UBA6930 > VGRF01. Next base: position 464 of record DASTOI010000044.1, on the reverse strand, counting down.
CACAGCGTCTTCCCCGAGACCTTCTCGTTCCACGCCGCGCGCCACGATCCGGCCGAGCTCTACCTGCGGCTCGACGATCTCTGGACGAACCCGCGCCGGCTCTCGCCCGACGCGAGCCGGCGCGACGCCGAGGAGCTGATGACGCGGCTGCTCGCGGCGCTGCCGGGAGCGCTCGAGGCGGTGCTCGTGCGGCTCTCCGGGGGCGAGAACCGCGCGGCGTATCTGCGCGTCTGCGAGGACGTCGCGGTGTTCAGCGCGATCGCGCAGCGCTTCCTCGTCGACAAGGCGCTCGCGCAGACGCCGCGCCTCACGCTCGCGGCGCTGCATCTGCGCAGGCTCCACCTCGACGCGCTGCTTCCGCTCGTCGCGGCGCGCGTGCGGCCCGAGTTCCTCGCGAGGTACGTGCGGGGCGAAGCGCGCAGTGAAGCCAGCACCGACCCGACCGATCTCAGCTTCTTCTACGC
>DASTOI010000043.1:0-3541 GCA_035762585.1 Myxococcota bacterium | reverse complement strand
GATCGCGCAGCGGCTCGGCCTCGCGCTGCGCACGGACGCCGCGCTCTGCGAGTACGACCTCGGCGCGTGGGAAGGCCTCTCGTACGCGGAGCTCGCGCGCGAGCACAAGCTGTTCGAGCGCATGGCCGCGGATCCGGATTGGCGGCCCGGCGGCGGCGAATCTGCGCGCGCCGTCGCGACGCGCATCGCGCGCGCGCTCGAGGAGATCGCGCGCCGCCACCGCGGCGAGCGCGTCGTCGTCGTCACGCACGGCGGCGCGTTCACGCTCGGGCTCGGGCTGCTGCTCGACCGCGACCCGAGCCACTGGCGCCGCGTCGTGGACAACGCGTCGCTCACGGAGCTGCAGCTCGAGCCGGAGCCGCGGCTGCTGCGCTTCAACGAGACGCATCATCTCGCGGGCCTCGCATGAGCGAGACGCCGGCCGAGCTGCAGGAGCGCATCCTTGCGTTCGTGCGCGAGCGCGACTTCGTGACGTTCGCCGCCCTGCACAAGCACTTCGCCGGCGACGCGCGCGAAGACACCGAGATGGTGCTTCCCGGCAACCGCGTGATCTGGGCCGGCCTGCCGCTGCCGATCATCGACGCCGTGCTCGCGCTGCTCGACCAGGGCCGGCTCGCATCGGTTCCGGGCAGCAAGGCCGCCTACCGCCGCGACGGCCGCGTGCTCAAGCTTCCCGTCGAGCGCCGCGCCGAGCCGCACGAGAAGCCGCAGTGGTTCCCCGTCTTGTTACGGACGATGGAAGCGGCGCGCGCGGATCACGAGGCCGAAGCCGAGCCCGCGAGCTGATCGCGCTCGCTGCGCCCGCTACCCGACCCCGACCGCCGCGACCGCGAACGTCGCGGCCGCGAGCGCGGCGACGATCCAGCTCGTGCGGTCGCGCGACGTGAACAGGATCGGGTCGTCGTCGACCTCGCCACGGTTCGCGAGCAACCAGAGGCGCCCGCTCCAGTAGACGAGCAGCGGCACGAGCGCCCAGAGCGCCGCGGGGGAGCGGTAGAGCGTCGCGACGAAGTCGCCCTGGATGTAGAGGCCGAGCACGAGCGCCGAGACGGCCGCGCACGCGGGCCCGAGCGCGAGCAGGACGGGCGCGTCGCTCGGCTGATACGCGCGGCCCGGCGCGCCATCACCGCCCTCTCGATAGACGCGGCGTAACTCAGCGAAACGCTTCAGGAAAGCGAGCGACAAGAAGAAGAACAGCGAGAAGCCCATCAGCCACGGCGAGACGAGCACGCCGGTCGCGATGCCGCCGGCGACGACGCGCAGCGCGTAGAAGCCGCCGAGCACCGCGACGTCCGCGAGCACCACGCGCTTCAGCCACAGCGTGTAGACGACGTTCGCCGCGAGGTAGAACGCGAGCGTCGTCGAGAACGCGGGCGGGAGCGCAAGCGCGAGCGCGAAGCCCGCCGCCGCGAGCAGCGGGCCCGCGACGAGGCCGGCCGGCACCGAGAGCGCGCCCGACGCGAACGGGCGCGCGCGCTTGGTCGGGTGGCGGCGATCGGCGCCGAGATCCATCAGGTCGTTCGCGATGTAGACCGCCGACGCGGTCAGGCTGAACGACAGCAGACCGAGCAGCGCCGCGAGCGCGAGCGGCGGCTCGAGGAACCGGTGCGACGCGAGCAGCGGCAGCAGCAGCAGCGCGTTCTTCAGCCACTGCCGAACGCGCAGCGCGCGCAGCCACGCGCCCGCTCCGCCCGCGGGCGCCGCGAACTCGCGCCCGAGCGCGGTGCGCGCGAGCAAGCCGGCGCGCAGCGCCGGCGTCCCGCCGACGAGCGAGCCGCACGCCGCGCTCTCCCACACCGCGAGATCGGCCCTCGAATCGCCGACGTACTCGAAGCCGCGCGCGCCGAAGCGCGCGACCAGCGCGTCGCGCTTGCTCGCGCCCTTCAGGTTCTCGTCATCGCTCGCAACGACGTCGTCGAACGCGCGCGTGTGCGCCGCCACGCGCTCGGCGACCGCCCGCGTCGACGCGGTCGCGAGCAGCACGGGCCTCCCCGACGCGCGCGCCTCGGCGATGTAGGCGAGCACCTCGGCGCGGTACGGCAGCGACGCGACGTCGATCGGCGCCGCGCTCGCGAGCGCGCGCTTCAGCGCCGCGCGCCCGCGCAGCAGCCACACCGGAAGCAAGAGCGCGCGCAGCGGCTGCGTGCGCAGCAACGCGAGCGCGCTCTCCCACAGCGTGTCGGTCGCGACCAGCGTGCCGTCGAGGTCGACGCAGAGCGACAGCGGCCGCGGCGCGCTCGTGGCGGCGTCGCTCATGCCGTCACGCTCCTGCGACTCGCCGAGGCGTCTGGCGATCCCGAGTGCTCGGCTCATCGCCGATGCGCCGCTCCTCGCCGTACTCCTCTTCGACGTTCACGTCCCAGACGTCCCGGAGCGGCTTGCCCGCGAGGATGTTCTCGACCGCGTAACAAGCGGTGACCATCGAGTGATCCTGATTGTTGTAGCGGTGCTGTCCATTGCGCCCGACCGCATGCAGATTCGTGAGCCGCGCGAGCCAGGGGCGAATCACGCGCAGCGCGTCCTGATAGTGCTCGTCGTAGACGGGATATGCCTTCGGCATCCGGATCACACACCCATCCATCACATCGGCCGGCCGCGCCAGCCCGAGCACGGCGAGCTCGCGCTTCGCGAGCGCGATCAGCTCGGTGTCGCCCGCGTTCCAGAGCGCATCGCCCTCGCTCACGAAGTACTCGAGGCCGAGCGCGGTCGTGCGCGCGTCGGCCACCATCTGCGGGCTCCAGTTCTTGTAGTTCTGGATGCGCCCGAGCTTCACGTCGGGCGAGTGGATGTAGATCCAGTTGTCAGGGAACAGCTCGGGCTGATTCACGATCAGCGCGACCGTCAGGAAGTCGCGGTACTTCAACCGGCGAGCGGCGGCGAGCACCTCGGGCGGCGGCGGCGGATCGAGCGTGCAGATCAGCGTCTGCAGCGCCATCGACGAGATCACGTGCGCCCCGCTCTCCTCGCGCAACGCGCCGCTCGCGTCGCGCACGCGCAGCGCGCGCACGCGCGCGCCGTCGTGCCGGATCGCCTCGACGCGCGTCTGCAGCCGCGTCTCGATGCCGAGCGCCGCGAGCCGCGCGGCAGCGGTCTCCCACATCTGCCCCGGGCCGAAGCGCGGGTAGTGGAACTCCTCGATCAGCGTCGTGATCCGCGGCCCGCCCGCGCGCGCGCGCTCGCCGAGCAGCGCGTTCTTCAGCGCCGCGACGAGATCGAGGTTCTTGATGCGCTGCGCCGCCCAGTCCGCGCTGATCTCGGTGCACGGCAGGCCCCAGACCTTCTCCGTGTAGGTCTTGAAGAAGATCTCGTAGAGGCGCCGTCCGAAGCGGTTGACCACCCAGTCCTCGAAGGAGAGCTCGCGCGGCGACGGGAAGAGCTGGGAGCGCAGGAACGAGAGCCCGATGCGCACCGCCTCGATCGGCCCGAGCCCGAGCAGCGCGTTCATCGGCTTGAGCGGGTAGTCGAAGAACTTGCCCTGGTAGTAGATCCGCGAAAGCCGCGGGCGGGTGATCAGCTCGTCGCCGAGGATCTCGTGCCAGAG
>DASTOI010000042.1:0-9401 GCA_035762585.1 Myxococcota bacterium | reverse complement strand
CATCAGTCTCGGCGTCGGCTGGCTGGTGGTGGTCGCAGCGGAGATGATCGCGCTGCGCTCCGGTCTCGGATACCTGATCATGGACTCGCGCAACGCAGGCAACCGTTACGACCTCGTCGTCGCGGGCATGATCATCATCGGCGTGATCGGGCTTCTGCTCGACGGCTTGATGCGACTGCTCGAAGGGCTCAGATCCGTGCGTTGGCGTTACGCGCGCTAGGCGGTCGGCCGAACAGGCACACGCCTGCTGCTGCCGCGCCCGCGGTCGTTGCCGGGTCGATTCGCTCTCGGGGTTCCCATCATGCCGGAAAAGCTGGTCGTCAGAGACATCACGAAGAGCTTCCCGACCGACAACGGGCGGCTGAAGGTGGTCGACGGGATCAGCTTCTCCGTCGACGAGGGCAAGATCGTCGCCATCGCGGGGCCTTCGGGCTGCGGAAAGTCCACGCTGATGAACGTGATCGCGGGCTTCGAGCGCCCGGACTCCGGCAGCGTCCTCGTCGACGGCAGCGCGCTGCGCGGGCCGAGCCCGAAGGGCATCGTGATCTCCCAGCACGGCTCGGTGTTTCCGTGGTTGAACGTGCGCCAGAACCTGCTGTTCGGTCTGGCGCGCGAAAGCGAGCGAGACGGGATCGCGCGGTCCGACCACTATCTCGCGCTCGTCGGCCTGGTGGGCTTCGAGCGCGCGTATCCTCACGAGCTCTCGGGCGGCATGTTGAAGCGCGTCGAGATCGCGCGCGCGCTGATGGTGAAGCCCGAGATCCTCTACATGGACGAGCCGTTCTCGGCGCTCGACGCGCTGCTGAGCATGCGCATGCGCAACGAGCTGCTGCGCATCTTGGCCGCGGATCGCCACACCGTGGTTCTGATCACGCACGACGTCGAGGAAGCGATTCACCTCGCCGATCAGGTGCTCGTGCTGTCCGCGCGCCCGACGACGATCCAGGCGCGCTTCGAAGTGCCCTTTCCGCATCCGCGCAAGCTCACGAGCCCGGAGGCGCAGGCGCTCAAGGAGTCGATCCTCGGCGAGCTGGGCCTGTGACCCCGGTGGGCATCGGCGTAGCATCGGCGAGCGGCCGCCAGACGGAGACGCGCATGAGCGACGACGAGATCACGCCCGAGCACACCAGCGCGCGCGTGGGACAGCTTCTCTCGGAGCTCGAAGCGCTGCGGCTCGAGGTCGGCCGTAGCAAGGACGCGCGCGTCCCGATGCAAGTTCGCGACGCGTCGCCACGCGAGGTCTTCTATCACGCGCAGACCGTGCACCGGAAAGCGAACCAGCTCGTGATCGAGCTCGGCGGCCGATCGGTGGATGCACCGAGCGCCGAAACCCCGGCGCGCGCGCGTCCGGCCGACGTGCTGAAGGTGCTCGACAGCGCGCGCGAACGGCTCGCGGAGGCTCGCAGCCTGCTGCGAATCGAAGGCGACACGAGCCGGCCCGATCTCCCCGGGCCGTTGATTCGCGACGCGGGCAAGACGGCCACCGACGCTCTCACCGGCTGCCTACTCGCGAGCCGCCAGCTCAATGCGATGCTGGCGCACGCGTTCGCCTCGCCCGAAGCCCACGAGCTGCTAGTGCGCGGGGAGGCGATCTGCGAGCGCCTACTCGCGGTTCACGCGATCGCGATGCCGCCGGCGCCGCCGTTCGAGCGCCGCAAGTCTCCGCGCGAGGTCTTTCAGGTGTTATGGCAGGCCTGCGAGACCCTGCAGCGAGCGCTGCACGATTCCAAGCTGCCGGCGCTCGAGCTCGATCGCGGCTACGTCGGGGAGCAGCCGACCGATGTCTACGACCTCGCCTCGTTGGTCCTCTCGGAGCTCGAGTACGTGGCGTCCTTCGTGCCGACCGGGGGCGTGCCCACGGCGCTCACGCCGGCTCCGCCGCACGTTCTCCCCGCCCATAACTATCAGCGCGCGCGCCGCCTCCAGGCGGGCATCGAGAAGCTCGCCGCTGCAGTACGCACGCGTCCCGAGTGGCTGCAGGATTCGACGGCCTGAGGGGCGGCCCGCCGCGGACATCGTGGCCCGCGCCGTCGGGCAGGCTCCTCTCAGATCGTGAACAGCAGCTGGAGGTACGTGAAGTCGACGCTCTCCGACGGTCCGGTCTGCTCGATGAACTTCCCCGGGAAGATGTGCGAGTAGCCGAGGTTGATCAGCAAGTGCGCGTTGAACCGGTAACCCGTCAGGAAGTCGATCTCCTCGCCGAGCTCTCGCGCAGTGCCGACGACCGGCGGGCGATACTGCGCGCCTCCGGCGTTGAACGCGCCCGACCCGCGCGCCGCGCGCCGGAAGTAGTGGAACGCGAGATCCGCGGTGAGCGGCGGAAGCGGCTTGACGGTGATGCCGGTGGAGGCGGCCACCACGTTCTGCCGGCCGACCAAGTCGATGTAGCCGAAATAGGCGTGACCGAGCGGGAATAGCTGGTCGAACAGCGCGCTATCGCCGCCGACCTCGTGGTCGCCGCTCGCCCAGTCCCCGCCGATCCACACGCGCGGAGCGAACCGGACGCCGGGCGGCGCATAGCCGAGCACGCTCGAGACCATGCCCGCCGAGATGTCAGCGCTGCCGATGTGCCCGAACTGATAGGCGCCCTCGGTCTCGAGATCGAAGCCGCTCGTTCCGAGCGGCGTCATCGCGAGCACGCCGACCGTGTGCCGGCGTTCGTCGCCGGCCGGGGTCTCGCGCTCGCGCCCGTAGAAGTAGCCCTCCAGCTTGAGGCCCTTCGGATCGAGCGTGTGCGTACCGTGCAGGCCGTAGAACCAGTCTCCGGTCACGTGATCGTTGCGCTCGTACGAGCGCACGCGCACCGGCAGCAACGCGAACGCCGTCAGCGAGCTCTTGCCGAAGGTCGCGGCGATCGTCCCGCCGTCGAACGTGCGGCGCGCGTTTCCCCATTCGAGCGGCGAGACGAGGCGCTGCTTGCCGAACTTCATCTCTTGCCGGCCGAGGCGCACCTTCCAGTCCACGCCCTCGAAGCTCGGAGGCTTCCACTCCACGAAGCCGTTCTGGAGGTCGAACGTGTCGGACTCGACCTGCTTGCGACCATCGAACACGTCGCGGTCGCTCGAGAACGCCGATTTCGCCTCGACGAAGAAGCGGAGATTCTCGCCGATTCGCAGATCGCTGTGAACGCGAATGCGCGTCAGGAAGTAGGTTTCCTCGTCGTCGGTGGGCGCGCCGAACGCGAAGCCATCCCACACTTCGACCCGCTCGCGCAGCTGACCGCCGAGTGACAGCGCGGCGTTCTCGCCCAGTGAGATCCACTTGATGCCATCGAAGAAATCCGGAGACATCGTGGCGGTGTCGCTGGACAGCGCACTCCAGTCCTCTTCGTAGCGTGGATCCTTCTGCGCGGGGCGTTCCTGGCCCGACGCGGAAGCGCTGATCAGCAGCGACGTGAGCGCGGCGGCAGCGCCGAGCCGCCGGCGAGCCAGCTCTCCTGACAACGTCGTCTCCTATGCGTCTCAGCGCAGCTCAGCGGGAATCTCGAGCTTCCCGTAGATCGCCTTGTCCTCGACGCCGACGAGCTTGAACAAGTGACGGACCTTCTCGGAGCGGTTCGTGAGAATCGTCGTGGTGAGCGCGAGCTGCTTCTCGGCGTCGCTGAATTGCCGGAACGCGCGAACCAGGTCGGCGGCCTCCTGCTCGGTGAACGGCCGGTTCGTCGGCAGCGCGATCAAGCGAAAGATCTGCAGCCGCTGCAGGTACTGATCCTCGAACATCTGCTGACAGCGCTCGCGACGCGTGTGGTCCTTCATCGCACGCTCGATCGACCACGCCGCGAGCACCGCGGCATACATTCCGAACGTCACGCCCGCCGAGTTGATCGGGTCGACGAACGCCGCGGCGTCGCCGATCAAGTAACAATTGTCGACCGCGAGCCGCACCGGCTTGTAGGCGTAATTGCGGATCGCGCGGACGCTCTCCGGAACGAAGCGCGCGCCGGCCAGGAACTTGGCGACGAACGGGGTGGTGGCGACCAGCGCATGGAAGCGTTCTTCCAGCGATTCGCCGCCGGCCTTGAGCCGCTCGGAAGGAAGCACGAACCCGACGCTCACGGACTTGCGCAGGAGGATCTTCCACGCCCAGCCCCAGCCGCCGATCGCCTCGACGAAGGTCACCGGCGAGGTATCGAAGCGCTCCTCGAATGGGTGGACCTTGCCCTCGAAGTCGAGATAGCGGGCGCTGTCGAAGTAGCCCCACACCGCCGAGAAGCGCAGCTCTTCGTCGAACTCGCGGAAGCCGAGCTGGTGCGCGATCACCGCCGCCTGCCCGCTCGCGTCGATCACGAACGGCGCGCGGATCTGCCCCTCGCCGCCGTCGGCGAGCGTGCGGTAATGGACGACCTTGTCGTCCGCCGACACGTCGACGCGGCGCACCGGCGTCTCCTCGAACACCTTCGCGCCCTGCTCGCGACTCGTATCGAGCAAGATCTGGTCGAAGATCTCGCGGTCGACGTGGAGCGGCGACCGCGTGTGGCCGAACTCGCGAAAGCGCGTGCGCAGGAACGAGTCGTCCCACTTCACGATGCCGCCGGCCTTCTTGACGAAGTTCGCCGCTTGGATCTTCTGCGTCGCGCCGCCGAGCATGTCGGTGAAGCGCCAGAAGTGAGGCAGGAAGCTCTCGCCGACGACCATGCGCGGGTGCTTCGCCTTCTCGAGCAGGACGACGTCGAAGCCCTTCTGCGCGAGGAGTCCGGCAGCGAGGCTGCCGGCGGGGCCGCCACCGATCACGACGACGTCCGCACGTTCGGGAATCGAGTTGCTCACACCGCTGCTCCTACTCGCCGCCCGGCATCGCCGGCTGCGCCGTTCCGACACCGATTCGGTCGAGCTCCTCGACCAGCGACGGGTAGAGCGCATCCGCGAGCAGGCGATGGCCTCGCTCATCGGGATGGCGGTCGTATTTCCGTATCCAGAGCGACGTGGGGTCGGCGAGAGCGGCGTAGGCGTCGTGCGTGTCGACCAAGCGGAAGCCGGCGCGCGTCATCATCTGCGCTTGCTCCGCGTCGAGCGTCCGGATGCGCTCCGTCAGATCCTCGGGCCGCGGCAGCACCGTGCCGAGCGGAATCACTCGATGCGCTCGCGAGAGCTCGATGAAGCGCTGATAGACGAACTCGAGCATCGGACGCGCCTGAGGCGTGAGGCGCTGCTCGGCGAGCGCCATCGGCGTGCCGGGGCTCACGTCCGCTGCTGCGACGACGCTCGCGAGCTCCGGATAGGGAATGGGCAGTGACTTCACCGACGCGTTGACCATCTCGTTCACGATCCAGGTGATGTCATCCATGCCGCCGACCAGAACGGCATCTGGCGAGAACTCGAGGATCTTGCGTTCGAACGTGGCCAGGCCGCAGGCCGGGCCGTAGCCACTCACGGCGAAGTTGAGGATTTCGAACTTCACGCCGTGAGCGGGTCCGTAGTCGGCGTTCAGGCGGTCTTCCACCAAGTTTTCGTAGGTCCGCATCCGGTCGACGCCGATGCCGACAGTGTGCGAAGAGCCGAGCACAGCGATGCGGAACGTGCCGGCCGGCTTCTCCTTCGTGTACTCCCGGTCGTGCATTCCCCATTGATTGATGTTCAAGCGCGCGCCCTTGTAGTCGACGCTCGCGCCGGGCCTGAACTCGAACGGCGGGAACTTTCCCGGATTCGGTTGGATCGCCGGGTTCTTGTTCCAGCCCGGCGGCATCTCGGCGAGGATCTCCGCGAGCTCGTCGTTGAAGCGCGTGACGTTGGTCAGGTCCTCGTAATAACCACGCTCCATCGCCTTCGAGTCGCGCGCGCTCAGCCGGTTGCCCGAGCGCATGTTGTCGACGATCGAGACGAGCTTCGGCGAGAACGCGAAGAGCAGCGGATGGTGCGCGAGCACCAGCATTCCGGCGGCGATCGCGAGCGTCGACGCCGCCGGGCGCAGCAGCGCGAGCGGGTTCAGCCCGGGGCTCGGCTCGGCCCGCAGCGGCGGATCGGCCGGCTTCGTGCCGAGGAAGACTGCCGCGACGCCCACGCCGGCGAGCAGCCCCGTAATGCCCAGGACCGACGCCCAGGATTGATTCGTCAAGGCGGCGCTGATCTGGAAGACCTCTTCGAACGACTCGGCCGTCCAGAGCGTCCACGCGAAGCACATGAACGTGAACATCACGACGGTCTTCGCCGCACGGCGAAGCGCATCGCCGGCGCGCTCCTTCGCCTTCCTCAGCGAGCGCTTGCGCCCGTAGCGCTCCTCGATCACGAGGTTCGCGAACACGCCGATTCCGATGATCGACCAGAAGACGACGTCCTTCAGCAGAATCGGGAAGTCACCGCGAATCCAGAACCATTGATAGGAGTGCAGCCACCAGGTCAGGACGAAGGTGAGCCCCGTCGCGATCGCGAGCACCGAGCCCGGCCGCACTTTGCCCTTCAGCCCGAAGTGCAGCGGATAGAAGACCAGCTTCTGGATGAAGTTCTTCCAGTAGATGTTCACGCGCCGCCACAGGTCGGTGAAGCCGGAAGCCAGCATCCAGAAGTGGAAAACGCGCGGCAGGTTGAAGCCGAACAGGTAGAGCAGCCCGATGACCAGGTGGAACGAGCCGGTGAAGCGCAGGTAGACGAGGTAGGCGCTCGCGATGTGGCGCGCCGCGTCGCCGGCCGTCGCGATCGTCGCGGGATCGACGACCACGTTCTGATAGATCAGCCGATAGAGAAGGATGTGCAGCACGCCCTGGAAGCACCAGTGCAGGCCGCGCTGATAGGTCTCGAGCTCGGGCGCCTTGTAGTGCGCGTCGCAGAACGTCTTGTAGTCGACGAGCGGAAACATCGGGAAGCACGCGTTCGGCAGCATGAAGAAGTACGCGATCGCGTGGGCTGGGCTGAACGGCGCACGACGGTGCTTCAGGTCGTACACGTACATCAGCAAGCGGAACATGAAGAGCGAGCCGAAGATCGGCCAAAGCGCGCTCGGCATCGGGCTCGCGTCGGGATGGACGCGCAGCCACGCGAGCCCGGCGCCGGCCGCGGCGAGCAGGCCGACCCGCGCGTAGAACGGCGCGGGCACGTGCGCGAGCGCGATCAACGCGAGGCCGGGCCCGATGATCCAGACCGCGCTCGCGCGGTAGACGAGCACGAAGCTGCCGAGCGAGAACAGCGCGAAGAACGCGAGCCTCCGCGTCTGCGGCACGAGCTGGTTCAGCAAGAAGCCCGCGAACGCGTACACGATCACGTAGAGGAACTTCTTGCTCTCGATCCCGAACGCGCGCACGACCAGGACGAGCAGCCCGAACTGGAAGGCGATCAGCAGCAGGCGCGCAACGCGCTCGAGCGCGAGCGCGTGTCCCTTTGACGGTTCCGCGCCGGCCGCGGCGGGCGAATCGATCGGGGTCGGCTCGATGCTCTCCACCCGGCGGCTTCCTTCTCGCGCTCGTGTCGTCAGGACGGACGTGCTGCTGGCACGCCCCTATCGGAGTGCCAAGATCGCGCGCTGAGCCAATCGGCCCGGATCGCCGCCCATTCCACCCGCAGAAAGGTGACCTCGGCGACTTCGCGCGTGACGGCAGAATCTCGCCCGCCGCGCCTTTCGCCGGCAAGCCACCGGCAGCTCCGCGCTGCGCGCCGCGAAGCGCCGCTCGGCGCACCGCGGCGGGGACCGACTCCACCTCACCCGCGCGCCGAAGCGGCGCTTGCGGCGCACCGTGGCGGATGCGCGAACCCCCGGCGCTCCGGCGCCGCGCTACGCGGAGGCCGCTGTCCGACTCCGCTCGGCTCCGAGGACTCCGCCTCGCTGCGCGCGCCGAAGCGGCGCTTCGGCGCGCCGTGACGGATGCGCGAACGCCGGCGCTCCGGCACTGCGATACGCGGAAGCCGCTGTTCGACTCCGCTCGGCTCGAGGACTCCGCCTCGCTGCGCGCGCCGAAGCGGCGCTTGCGGTCACTCGTCGGTCACGCACCCCTCGCTCGCGCTCTTCACGCAGCGGATGTACTTCGCGAGCACGCCGCGGGTCGCCTTGAGCGGCGGCGGCGTCCAGGCCGCGCGCCGTTTGGCGAGGTCCTCGCGCGCGACGACCAGCTCGATCGTGTTCTTCTTCGCGTCGAGCTCGATACGGTCGCCGTCCTTCACGAGCGCGATCGGCCCGCCCTCCTGCGCCTCGGGGCAGATGTGCCCGATGATGAACCCGTGCGAGCCGCCGCTGAAGCGGCCGTCGGTCACGAGCGCGACTTTGTCGCCGAGCCCGGCGCCCATCAGGATCGACGTGGGCGAGAGCATCTCGGGCATCCCGGGACCGCCCTTCGGGCCCTCGTAGCGGATCACGATCACCGAGCCCGCGCGGATGCGGCCCTGCTCCGCCGCGGCGACCATCTCCTCTTCGCTGTCGAATACCTGCGCCGGCCCCGAGAAATCGAGGCCCTCCTTGCCGGTGATCTTCGCGACCGCCCCTTCGGGCGCGAGCGAGCCGCGCAGGATCTGGATGTGGCCGGTCGGCTTGATCGGGTCGTCCAGCGGCCGAACGATCTGCTGTCCAGCGGCGAGGCCGGGCAGCTCGCGCAGATTCTCCGCGAGCGTCTGGCCGGTGACGGTCAGACAGGAGCCGTCGAGCAGCCCCGCCTCGAGCAGCCGCTTCATCACCGCGGGCGTGCCGCCCACGTTGTGGAGGTCCTCCATCACGTACTTGCCGCTCGGCTTGAAGTCCGCGAGCAGCGGCGTCTTGTCGCTCGCGCGCTGAAAGTCGGCGAGCTCGAGCGAGATGCCAACGGCGCGCGCCATCGCGATCAGGTGCAGCACCAGATTCGTGCTGCCGCCGAGCGCGATCGCGGTGACCATCGCGTTCTCGAACGCGGCGCGCGTCATGATGTCGCGCGGCTTCAGGTCGAGCTCGAGCAGGCGGCGAATCGCGGCGCCCGCGCGCCGGCACTCGTCGAGCTTCTCGCCCGACGTCGCGGGCGACGACGAGCTGTACGGCAGCGACATCCCTAATGCCTCGATCGCCGATGCCATCGTGTTCGCGGTGTACATGCCGCCGCACGCGCCGGCGCCCGGGCACGCGTGGCGCACGATGTCCTGGCGCTCGTCGTCGTCGATCCGGCGCGCGATGAACTCGCCGTAGCTTTGGAACGCAGACACGATGTCGAGCGGCTTGCCGCTGCGCCCGAAGCCCGGCTTGATCGTGCCGCCGTAGACCATCAGCGCCGGGCGATTCACGCGCGCCATCGCGATCAGGCAGCCGGGCATGTTCTTGTCGCAGCCCGGGATCGAGATGTTCGCGTCGTACCACTGCGCGCACATCACGGTCTCGATCGAGTCCGCGATCAGGTCGCGCGACTGCAGCGAGAAGCTCATCCCGTGCGTGCCCATCGAGATCGCGTCGGACACGCCGACGGTGAAGAAGCGCAAGCCGATCATGTCGGCGCCCGCGACCCCCTCGCGCACCGCGTCGGC
>DASTOI010000041.1:0-4030 GCA_035762585.1 Myxococcota bacterium | reverse complement strand
CCCGCGCCGCGCGCGCCGTCGCTCGCGGGCGGAGGCGTGCGGCGTCAGGCCGTTTTCCTAGAAGGAGAGGTGACGCTCGCGGGCCGTTGAGGCGCGCTCGCGTCACGCTTCGCGTCGTCGCGCGCTCGAACGACGTGCGCTCTGCGTCGGTCAGCTCGGCTGCTGGTCTTTCTCGGCGTACCACTTCAGAAGCTGGCGATCGTGGCGCGTCTGCGCGCTGCGCTGATTAGGTCGCCATTCGGGCCAACGGGGGGCGTTGCCCTTCGGTTGGTCGCCCATCACGGTGACGCGCTGGATGATGCGCTCGCCGGTGAAGTCGGCGACGACGAAGTGCTGGGTGCAGCGGTTGTCCCAGATCGCGAGCGTGCCCTCGCGCCAGCGGTAGCGGACCGTGAAGCGCTCCTGATGCACCCAGCGCGTCAGGAAGCCGAGCAGCGCATCGCTTTCGGGCGCCGAGAGCTCGACGATGCGGCGCGTGAAGTGCTCGTTGACGTAGAGCGCGCGGCGGCCGGTCTCGGGATGGACGCGCACGACCGGATGCACCGTCATCAGCTCCGGCTTGCCGTGCGGCAGCGCGTCGTGCAGAGCTGTTAGGCCGTCACACAGCTCGCGCAGCGGCGGCGAGAGCGCTTCGTACGCAGCGCACAGGTGGGTCCAGAGCGTGTCGCCGCCGACCGGAGGGCACTTCACCATCCGCAGGATCGACATCTGCGAGGGCGACGCGAGGAACGTGAGGTCGGTGTGCCACTCGTCGGCGATGCCGCCGTGCGTCGCCGCGAGCTCGAATAGCTCCGGATGCTGCGTGAACGGGTTCTTCAGATTGGGATGGGCTTCGAGCGCGCCGAAGTGGCGGCCGAGCGCGACGTGCTGCTCGACGCTGAGGCCCTGCTCTGGAAAGAACAGCACGGCGTGCTCGAGCAGCAGCCCGCGGATGCGCTCCGCAATGGAGGCATCGGCGCTCGCGAGATCGATGCCGCGAACCTCGGCGCCGAGCGCGCCGGCGAGGCGAGTAACGCTTGCCTCGCTCACTGCGGCGCCCGTCGCGCGAACCACGGCCGCGCGCGCTCGAGCTGGCCGGCGAGGCGGAAGAGCGTCGCCTCGTCGTCGTGGCGGCCGATGAACTGCACGCCGATCGGGAGGCCCGCGGCGTTCCAGCCGAGCGGCACGCTCATCGCCGGCGTGCCGGCGACGTTCGCGAGCTGCGTGTAGCCGGTCGCCTCCATCAGCACGCGCGTCTGCTCCTTGAGATCGGGCGCGGAGAGCGAGAGCACGCCGAGCGCGGGCGGCGGCGTGCCCATCGTCGGCGAGAGCACGGCGTCGTAGCGAGTCAGGAAGCGCGCCAGCTCGCGGCCGGTGCGGTGGAGCACCTTGATCGCGCCGGCGTACGCGACGGCGTCCATTCCCTTCGCGAGCGACGAGACGAGCCAGGTGCCGGTCTCGACGTCGTCGGGCTTCGGCTCGCGGCCGAGCTTGCGCGCGCGATCCTCGATCGCCCAGCGGATGTTCGCGCTGATCACGGTTAGCGACGCCTTGCGCAGCTCCTCGATGCTGCTCGGCGCGAAGCGCGCGCGCTCCACGTGGTGCCCTAATGACTCGCACAGCTTCGCAGCGTCCTCGGCGGCGGCGCGGCAATCGGGATGCGTCGCGGCCTCGTTCCATGTCTCGGTGTCGAGCGCGATGCGCAGACGGCCGGGCGCGGCGCCGACCTCCGCGAGCCACGGCCGCAGCGGCGGCTGCGCCGCGTACGGCGCCCCGAGATCCGGGCCCGCCGTCGCGTCGAGCAGCGCGGCGCTGTCGCGCACGCTCCGCGTCACCGCGTGCACGCAGCTCATGCCGCTCCAGCCCTCGCCCGCATCCGGGCCGAGCGGCGTGCGGCCGCGCGAGGGTTTCATCCCGAACAGGCCGCAGCAGCTCGCGGGAATGCGGATCGAGCCGCCGCCGTCGCTCGCGTTCGCGAGCGGCACGATGCCGGCGGCGACCGCGGACGACGCGCCGCCCGAGGATCCGCCGGACGTGTGCGCAGCGTTCCACGGGTTCTTGGTCTGGCCGAACAGGCGCGATTCGGTCGTGCACGTGAGCCCGAACTCGGGCGACGCGCTCTTCCCGAACACGACGAGGCCGGCGCGCCGGTAGCGCGCGACGAGCTCGCTCTCGTTCGCGGGCACGTTGTCGGCGTACAGCGAGGAGCCGTTCGTCGTTCGCACGCCAGGGACGTTCAGGTGCAGGTCCTTCAGCAGGAACGGCACGCCCTCGAACGCGCCGTTCGGGACGTCGCCCTTCGCCGCCGCGCGCGCCTGCTCGAACATCGGGATCACGACCGCGTTCAGCGCCGGATTGCGCGCCTCGCAGCGTGCGATCGCCGCCTCGAGCAGCTCGCTCGCAGAGACGGCGCGCTTCTTCACCAACGCCGCGAGACCGAGACCGTCGTACTGCTCGAAGTCGTCCATGTGCGTCCGCTCCAGTCCGCCCGCGGCCGGGATGAGCAATCGGTGCCTGGCCCCAATTGCGTTCGCGCCCTGCGTGCCCGCGCAGCATACTGCGACGCGACGCGCAGCTCGGAGGTCTCCATGCTCGATCTCGTGATTCGCGGCGGAACGATCGTCGACGGCTCGGGCGGGGCGCGCTTCACGGGCGACGTCGGCGTGCAGGGCGGGCGCATCGCGGCGGTCGGCCGCGTCGACGAGCGAGGCCGGCGCGAGCTCGATGCGCGCGGCCTGCTCGTCACGCCGGGCTGGGTCGACGTGCACACCCACTACGACGGTCAAGCGACCTGGGACGCGCTGATCTCGCCCTCGTGCTGGCACGGCGTTACGACCGTCGTGATGGGCAACTGTGGCGTCGGCTTCGCGCCGGTGCGGCCCGGCACGCACGACTATCTGATCAAGCTGATGGAAGGCGTCGAAGACATTCCCGGGACGGTGTTGTGGGAAGGCATCGACTGGAAGTGGGAGAGCTTCCCCGAGTACCTCGACGCGCTCGCCGCGAAGCCGCGCGCGCTCGACATCGCCGCGCAAGTTCCGCACGCCGCGCTGCGCTTCTACGTGATGGGACCGCGCGGCGCGGATCACACCGAGGCGCCGACGCCCGAGGAGATCGACGCGATGGGCGTGCTCGCGCGCGACGCGGTGCGCGCCGGCGCGATCGGCTTCACGACCTCGCGCACGAAGAACCACCGCGCGAGCGACGGCCGCTTCACGCCGAGCCTGACCGCGCCGGCCGACGAGCTGGTCGGCATCGCGCGCCGCATGGGCGAGGCGGGCAAGGGCGTGTTCGAGATCGTCTCGGACTTCGCCGGGCGCGACGCCGAGTGGGAGATGTTCCGCGAGATGATCCGCGTCTCGGGCCGGCCCGCGTCGATCTCGCTCGCGCAGGCCGATCAGTCGCCCGACTCGTTCCGCGGCGCGCTCGCGCAGCTCGATGCCGCCAACGCGGCCGGCCTGCGTTTCAAGGCGCAGATTCCCGCGCGCGCGATCGGCGTCATGCTCGGCTTCGAGGCCTCGCTGAATCCGTTCTGCGGCCACCCGAGCTGGCAGGCGCTCGCGAAGCTCGCGCCGAAGGAGCGCCTCGCGCAGCTGCGCGACCCCGCGCTGCGCGCGCGCTTGTTGAGGGAGAAGTCCGCGGCGCCCTCGCTCGCGATGCTCGTGTGCGCGTTCGACAAGATCTTCCGCAGCGGCGACTACGAGCCGACTTCGGACCAGAGCTGCGCCGCCGAGGCGCGGCGCCGCGGCGTCGCGCCCGAAGGCGTCGCCTACGACTGGCTGCTCGAGGACGGGGGACGCGCGCTGCTCTACCGCCCGCTTCTCAACTACGCGAACTACAACCTCGATGCGACGCACGAGATGCTGCAGCACCCGCACGTCGTGCCCGGCCTCGGCGACGGCGGCGCGCACGTCGGCCTGATCAGCGACGGCAGCTTCCCGACCTTCCTGATCTCGCACTGGGCGAAGGACCGCACGCGCGGCCCGAAGCTGCCGCTCGAGAGGCTGGTCAAGGCGCAGAGCGCCGACACCGCGGCGCTGGTCGGGATGAC
>DASTOI010000040.1:0-4986 GCA_035762585.1 Myxococcota bacterium | reverse complement strand
GCTGCCGCCGGCTGAGTTCTTCGCGCGCTTCCCGGAGGGCACGTACACGATCACAGCGAAGGGCATCGACGGCGAGAAGCTCGCGGGCGAGTCCGAGATCTCCCATGTGCTCCCGGCCGCGCCCGGGAACGTGCGGATCAACGGCGTTCTCGCACCAACGGACTGCGACGAAGCGATTCCGCTGAGCGCTGCGCCGGTCGTGATCACCTGGGACCCCGTGACGACTTCGCACCCCACCTTGGGAGAACCAGGCGCGGTCGCGATCGAGAGCTATGGGGTGGAACTAGAGATCGACATCCTGGACGAGGAATTCTCGTCAACTGCGCTCCTTCCGCCGACTGTCACTTCCTTCCAAGTGAGCGACACGCTGCTAGCTCTGGTGAGTGGTGCCATCGAATTCGAGATCCTTGCGCGGGACTCCAACGGCAACCGTTCGATTGTGGAGACCTGCTTCGACGTGCAATAGGCCGACCGGGCCGCGAGCGCGGCCCGCTCGGCGGCTCCCGTCGAGAAACGCTCCGATCGAGCGAACTGATTCTTGGGAGAGCTGCGCGCGACGAGCGAACGCGCTCGATCGCGCACACGCCTTCCCGTAGATGCGAACGCGGTGCTACCCGAGCGCGAGGGGGCGGCGATCCGGGGCACGCGGATGTCGTCGCAGGAGCTGCTTCAGCTGGTCGAGGTTCTCGAGGTTCTCCACGAGGCGCCGGAGGTTGAAGTTCTTACCTCAGCCCCGGAGGCGGCGCAGACGCGCGTGTGTCCGCGCACTGTGGCGACCTCGCCGAGCCGTGCGCGGGACCCATCGTCCGTGGGAGAGACGTGATGACGACTGAGAAGGCGATCGACCCCCTCGACGAGGTGCTCGACGCGTACGACGCGAAACGCCGGCGCGAACGCGCTGATCGTTCTGCGCGCGGCGCGGTCGCTGCTGGTCGAGCACGGATGGCGGGAGATGAGAGGTGATCACCGCGCGCGCCGCGGAAGCGCGGAACCTAACAACTAGCGAAGACTAACCGGCACGGCTCGAAGTGAGCTGGACGAGACGCGAGCGCGAGACTCTCCGGCCGAGGCCAAGACGGCTCGGCTCGTGGACTGGCTCGCCGATGGTGACGTCGCGGCAGACGTCGTGAAGCCGAAGCTTGCCGCACTGGAGGCCGAGCGCGCGCGCCCGCGTGAGCAGCTCAAGGAGGCGCGCTCGCGCACTCCCCAGCCCGGCGCCATCGCCACGGCGATCCGGCGAGCGCTCGGTCGTGGCGGGCCTCCTGCGCGGCGACACCGGAGGAGCGCGCGGCGCTCTCCGAGCGTTGCTCGCTGGCGAGCCGCTGCGCGTCGTCGCGGACGGCGCGAGCTACCGGCTCAATGGAGCGCTTCAGGTGAGAGCCGGCGGTCCACAGGAGGACCGCCGGCGATGGGTGGTAGCGGGGACAGGATTCGAACCTGTGACCTGCGGGTTATGAGCCCGCCGAGCTACCAGACTGCTCCACCCCGCAACAGGGCGGCGCACCTTAGGCGCGTGCATTTGGGGCGTCAACCGCGCGCGCGGGTTGTGCGGGCCGGCCGTCGCTGCGGGCGCGTTGCCTTTCGCGTTTCCGAGAAAGTCTGCGACTCCCCGCCCGCGCGCTCCACTTCCGCGATGCGGAGGTACGCGCGATGCGGAAGCTGTCGATGGGATTGGTCGGGGTCGTGCTGCTCGCGGTGAGCGCGAGCGCGGGGACGCTCTATCGCTGGACGAATGCGGACGGGGTCGTCGCATACGCGGACGAGCTGAAGCGCGTGCCAGAGGCGTATCGCGCGAGCGCCGAGCCGGTGAAGACGTCGAGCCTCTCGAGCTACAAGCAGTTCACGCCCGCGCCGGCCGCCGAAAGCAAGGACTACACGCAGAGGCTCGGCGAGCACGTCGAGCGGCTGCGCGAGGTGAACGAGGCCGCGCAGCCCGCGCCGGCGCCGCAGGGCGGGCAGTCGATCGGCCAGGTGCGCGTGAACGGCAAGTTCTCGCTCGCGCTGCCGAACGAGGGCGGCGAAAGCGGGCTGCCGATCGTCGTCGAGGAGCACCGCGTTCGGTCCGGCGGCACGACCACGCACGTCTACGTCGTGCGGCAGGGCGATCGCGTGCTGTCGGTGGTGCGCCCGCACACGAACCAGAGCGCTCCCGAGTGGATGACGCTCGAGGAAATGCTCGAAGAAGACGCCTCGGAGTAGCCGCGCGCTCGCTCGCAGGGAGCCCGCGAGCGCCAGCCTCCTACGAGGCGAGCGGATGCGGCGGCGGCAGCGCGCAGTGCTCGTCGACGTACTTGCCGATCGCGCGCTGGGCGCTCCCGTCGAGGCCGACGAAGCGCAGCCCGAAGCCCGCGCCGGCATCGACCTCGCGGCGCCACACGACGCGCGCGGGGGCCGCGATCGCGCGCGCCTCGCCCGGCAGCGCGAACTCGACGAGGACGTCGGTGCCCTCGCGCGGCAGCCAGCCCGCAGCGACGAACGCGCCGCCGCGCGAGACGTTCTGCACCGTGCCGGTGCTGGTGCGGCCGCGCGCGCGAAAGTGCGCCGGCTCGCGCAGCGCGGCGCGCGGCAGGCCGCGCGGCTCGCCCATCAAGCGCGCCACGGCGCTCACGAGCTCGCTGCGCGCGAGCGGCTTCGTCAGCACGTCGGCTGCGCCCGCGGCGATCGCGCGCGCGTGGTCGTCGGCGTCGCCACGCGTCACGAACAGCCAGCGAATCTCGTGCGCCGGCTGCGCGCCGGTGATCTCGCGGCAGAGTACGTCGCCGGCTTCGTCTTGCAGGTGGAGATCGAGCACGACGACGTCGAAACGCTCGCGGCCGAGCAGCGCCCGGGCATCCGCTGCGCTCGCTGCCGTGCGCACGTCGCCCACTCGGGATAGGTAGAGCGCCTCGACCTCGCGGAAGAGCGGCACATCGTCGACGACGAGGATGCGCGGGCGCGCGCCGGGTCTCATTTTGCGGCGAGCCCCAGCGCCTCGCGCATCGGCCCGAGCTCGATCGTCACGCGCCACTCCGACATTCCGGTGCGCTTCCACTCCTGGTGCAAGCGCATCGTCCGCGAGATCGGCGACGAGAGGCGGTAGCCGGTGAAGACCACGTCGACCTTCGCCTCGTTGCGGTCGTCGTTCAGGTCTTTGCGCAGGATCTCGTAGTCGGTGAAGCGGACGTCGCTGAGCTGAGGCGCGAGCTCGAGCAGCTCGTCCTGCTGCTCGTCGACGACGTAGAGCGCGGCACCGTTGAAGTTCCCCCAGCGCACGTACTGGGTGAACGTCTTCATGCTCTCCTCGAAAAGGTCTTCGTGGTGCATCGGGTCCTTGAGCGAGATCGCCGCGCAGCCGAGCCCGCCGGCGCTGAGCGAGACCACGAGCGCGAGGGCGGCGAAACGGATTCCGGTCATCTGCATTCTCCTGAGCCGGCAACACGTCGCGCAGCAGCTCGCCGCGCACGCGCTTTCGGCATGCGAGCCCTTTCGGCAGCGCCGGCGGCCCGACTTGAGCGCTCGAATGGGCCAGTCGGGGTCTGACCCCGATTGGCCATTCGCGTAGCCTGCGCGGCGTGCGGCTCGGAATCGACATCGGCGGGACCAAGACGGCGCTGGCCTTGGGGGATGCGGAGGGGCGCGTGCTCGCGCACGCGCGGGTGCCGACCGCGCCCAGCGGCGCCGCGCTGCGCGACCTCGCGCGGATCGCCGACGCGGCGCGCGAGCTGATCGCGCAGCAGCCTGCCGGCGAGGGTTCGCTCGAGATCGTCGGCGTCTCGCTGCCGGGCGGCGTCGATCCGGGCGGCGGATTCGTGCGCAACCCGCCGAACCTGCCGGGCTGGGATGGCGCACCGGTGCGCGACACGCTCGCGCGCGCGCTCGGCGCGCCGGTCGTGCTCGAGAACGACGCGAACGCCGCTGCGCTCGCAGAGTGGCAGTTCGGCGCCGCGCGAGGCGCGCGGCACGCCGTGTTCCTGACGATGTCGACCGGCGTCGGCGGCGGGCTGATCCTCGATGGCCGGCTCCATCGCGGCGACGCGAACCTCGGCGGGGAGGTCGGTCACCTGCCGCTGGTCTGGGGCGGCGAGCGGTGCGCGTGCGGGCTGCGCGGCTGCGTCGAGGCGTACATCGGCGGCGCGGCGTGGTCGCGCCGACTCGTGCGGGAGACGCCGGCCGCGAGCCTCGTCGCGAAGCTCGCGGCGGAGAAGGGTGCCGCGGCGGGGCCGGAGCAGGTCGTTGCCGCCGCGCACGCGGGCGACGCGTTCGCGCTCGCGGAGCTCGCGCGCTTCAACGAGCTGCTCGCGCAGACGCTCTGCACGCTCGCGGCGGTGCTCGCGCCCGAGGTCTTCGTGCTCGGCACGATCGCGGTCGCCGCCGGCGAGCGGCTCTGCTTCGCGCCACTGCGCGAGCTCGTTCGGGCGAACACGTGGGCGCGTCCGCAGCCGATCCGAATCGTCCCCGCGGCGCTCGGCGAGGAGCTCAGCCTCCTCGCCGGGCTCGGCGTCGCAGCCGACGCACTGCGGCAACCACGAGCTCCAGGAGCGCCGGCGTAACAACGGGGTCAGACCCCGCTGTCACGCTGCGGTCGCGGGCGGACGCGTCAGGTCTGCGCGGCCTTCTTCTGCGCGATCTCGAGGATGCGGCTCACCGCTTCGGAGACGGACTCGCTCGCGATGCCGTGGCTCTCGGTGTTGCGCTGGATGCCCTGCGCCATCTCGCGAATCGCGTGGGTCGCCTCGCGGATCGTATGGGCCGCGGCGCGCTGCTCCGCCGTGACGCGCCGGAGCTGGCGGCACTGATCGAGGGAGCCCTCCGCCGACTGCAGCAGGCTCTCGCTCGCACGCGACTGCTCGGCGAGCGCGCGGCTGATTTCCTGCACGCGCTCCGACGTGCGCTGCGCGGCCTGCGCGACGTGCCGCGAGTTGCGCGACTGCTCCTGCGACGCGCGCGAGATCTCCGTCACGCGCTCGCTCGCCTGCTCGGCGCTGCCGCGAATCAGCGCGAGCGCCT
>DASTOI010000039.1:0-2497 GCA_035762585.1 Myxococcota bacterium | reverse complement strand
GGAAGGCCAGCCAGGAGGTGACGACATGGCGGAGCGAGTGCGTGACATCACGACGCCCAATCCGATCACGCTCGACGCCGGCGCGACCGCCGCCGAAGCAGCGAACATGATGAAGAAGCGCGACGTCGGCGACGTGCTCGTCAGCGAAGGCGGCGAGCTGCGCGGGATCGTGACCGATCGCGATCTCGTCGTGCGCTGCCTCGCCGAGGAGGGCGACGCGCGGACGCGCCGCCTGTCGGACCTCTGCTCCGGCCAGCTGGCGACGCTCTCGCCCGACGACTCGATTTCCGACGCCGTCGCGCTGATGGAGCGGCACGCGGTCCGCCGCGCGCCGGTGGTCGAGAACGGCGCCGCGATCGGAATTCTCTCGCTCGGCGATCTCGCGCGCGAGCGCGCGCCCGACAGCGCGCTCGGTCAGATCAGCAGCGCGAGCCCGAACCGCTAGGAGACCGACTCAGGATGCGCGAGCAACGCACGCCGGAGGCGGATGCGCCGCCGGCGCTCGGCAGCGGCGGAATGCTGCGCCGGCTGCTGCTCGTTCGCGCGGGCCGGACGTTGGCGCACGAGCGTGGGCAGCTGGTCGGCGCCGCGGATCCGCCGCTTTCGGAGCGCGGCCGCGCGGAGGTCGAAGCGCTGCGCCGTCACTGGGAATGGGCGGACTTCGTCTGCGCGAGTCCGTCGCGCCGCGCGCGCGAGAGCGCCGCGATTCTCGCGCCGAACGTCCGCATCGAGCTCGAGCCCGCGTTCGGGCCGACGAGCTACGGAAGCTGGCAGGGCCTCGACCCGGAGGCGATTCGCGCGCGCGATCCGATCGCCTGGGCGGACCACGAGGCCGGCATTTCTCCCGCGCCGCCGGACGGCGAGCCGGCGGAAGCGCTGCGCGCGCGCGTCGCGAAGGGGCTCGCGCGGCTGCTCGCACTCGCGCGCCTCTCGCCGCTCGTGGTGTCGCACGCCGAGGTGATCCGCGAGGTCGCGTGGCGCCTCGCGCACGTTCGGCTGCCATTGGGCCGGCCGGACCCGGCAGAGATGTTGTTACTGACGCGCGCTCCGAGCGGCGCGTTCCGCCTGGGGCGAGCGAGCAGCGATCCCGACCCACTGCGCAGCCCGCTCGAGCGAGAGGGTCTCTCGAGCGGCGAGGATCCGCTTCCGGAGCGGCACATCGGCCACCTGGAGCTGCGGCCATGAGCGCGCCGCCCCGGGAGTACCGCACGCTGCTCGTGCCGTACGATTTTTCGTCGCACGCGGAGGCGGCGCTGGCGACGGCGCTCGATCTCGCGAAGCGCTTCGGCGCGGAGCTTCATCTGCTGCACGTGATCCAGTCGCCCGCGTACGCGACGGCGGGCTACGACGGCGTGCCGCTCGACGTGCCGCAGGACATCCAGCGCGGCGTGCGCGAATCGCTCGCGCGCATCGCGAGCGCGAGCGGAGAGAGCGTGCGCGCGCACGTCGTCGACGGCGCGAGCATTGCGGAGCGGATCGCCGACTGCGCCACGCAGCTCGGCGTCGACCTGATCGTGATGGGCACGCAGGGCCGCAGCGGGCTCGCGCACGCACTCCTCGGCAGCGTCGCCGAGCGCACGCTGCGCAGCGCGCCGTGCCCGGTGCTCACGGTGCGCGATCGCGCGCGCGAGGCCGCATGAGCAATTTGTTCAAAAACGCGCCTTCGCAGCGGCCGCCGCCGGCGTCGCCGAGCGCGCAGCTCGAGACGCTGCAGGAAGCGATCGCTCGCCTCGCGAGCGCGGGCTTCCGCGAATCGTTCCAGGCCGTGCGCGGCGGACTGCGCGCGCTCGAAACGAAGCAGGTGATCGCGAGCGAGCACCTGATCGTCGAAGAGATCGTGCGCTTCGAGGGCGAGAGCGACCCGGGCGATTCCGCGGTGCTGTTCGCGCTGCGCTCGCGCGACGGCAAGCTCGCCGGGACGTTCGTGTCCGGCTACGGGCCGACGACCGACCCCGAGGCAGCGCGGGTCATGCAGGCGCTCGAGGCGGCGCACGCCGAACGGACGCGCGCGAAAGAGCGAGACGGTTGACTGCGCTGGATCGGCACGAAGCCGCCCGCGCCCGCGCGGCCGTGAGCCCCGAAATCTGGCATGGACTCTGCACCGCTCTCCGATCGAGGAGGGTGGAGCCATGGCGCAACGATCCCACGAGTCCGCCGTCACGCGTTACCGCGCGCCGTTCCGAGAGCTCGATCTCTTCGAGCGACTCGACCCGTTCGGCGGCGGCCGGCTGCGCAATCTCGTCGACGAGATGTTCGGAGCCCAAACGAGCGGCGGCTTCGCGCCCGCGGTCGACGTGTGCGAGGACGATTCGGAGTACGTGATCGCGGTCGAGCTGCCGGGCGCGTCTCGTGAGGACCTCAAGGTCGAAGTCGACGAGGGCATGCTGACGATCCGCGGCGAGAAGAAGCTGATGCGCGAGGACGACAAGACGCAGCCGCGCTACCGCGAGCGCAGCTACGGCAGCTTCACGCGCTCGTTCTCGCTGCCCCCTACCGC
>DASTOI010000038.1:0-3565 GCA_035762585.1 Myxococcota bacterium | reverse complement strand
GCCCGACGTGAACGCCCGCGCCGCGATGTCGAAGATGACCGTGAACGTCGGCGGCTCCGATCGCGACATCATGCCGCTGGTCCGCATCAACCCCGACTATCCCCCGCGCGCGCAGAGCCGCGGCGTCGAGGGGTGGGTGCTGATCCAGTTCACGATCACCGCTGCGGGCACGGTGCGCGACGCGAAGGTGATCGACGCGAGCCCGAAGGGCTACTTCGAGGAGGCCGCGCTGAAGGCGATCTCGCGCTGGCGCTACAACCCGAAGGTTCAAGAGGGCGTCGCCGTCGAACGCGTCGGCGTCCAAGTCAAGCTCAGCTTCAACATGGAGAGGTAGCCGTGGGGTCGTCCAAGCTGCTTCGCGTCCTCAGCGGGCTCGCCCTCGCCTTCTGTCTCGCTTCGACTCCGGTGTTCGCGCAATCGAAGAAAGAGGACGAGGAAAAGAAGCCCACCAACACGATCGACCAGCAGACGGGCAAGAAGCTCCAGGCGGCCTATGACGCTTATCAGGCGAATCCGCCGAAGCTGAACGAAGCGAAGGGCGTGCTCGACACGCTCGACCAGAAGAAGCTCAGCCCGTACGAGATGTCGCGCGTGCAGCAGCTCTACGCGGTGATCGCGCAGCAGCAAGAGCGCTACGCGGACGCGCGCAGGCATCTCCAGCTGATGCTCGACTCGGGCGGCCTGAACGAGCAGGAGATCCTCGACGGCAAGTTCAACATCGCGCAGCTGTATCTCGCGCAGGAGCAATGGCGAGAGGGCGCGGCCGCGCTCGAGGCGTGGATCGCAGCCAGTCCGAAGCCGAACTCGAACGCGTACTACCTGCTCGCGGTCGCCTACTACCAGCAGGGCGACGAACGCCGCGCGCTGCCGCCCGCCGAGAAGGCGCTCGCGCTTTCGGAGAAGCCGCAGCCGAGCTGGCTCCAGCTCGTGCTCGCGCTCTACCTGAAGAACGAGCAGTACGCGAAGGCCGAGCCGCTCGTGCGCAAGCTGGTTGCCACGCAGCCCAACAACAAGGCGAACTGGGTGCAGCTGTCCGCCGTGCTCGGCGCGCAGGAGAAATACGACGACGCGCTGGTCGCGCTCCAGCTCGCCTACCACATGGGCCTGCTCACCGACAGCACGGATCTCACGCGGCTCGCCGACCTGATGGCGTACAACAGCATCCCCTACCGCTGCGGAATGCTGCTGACCAAGGAGGCGCCTCGCCTCGAGAAGTCCGGCGCTGTGCAAGAGAAGCTCAGCAACTGCTGGGTCGCGGCGCGCGAGTGGGACAAGGCCGTCGCGCCGCTTCGCGCCGCCGCGCAGGCGAAGCGCTCCGGCGATCTCTATCTGCGCCTCGGCGAGGTGCACGTGCAGCGCGAGGACTGGAACGCGGCGATCGAGGCGCTGCGCCGCGCGCTCGAGGCCGGCAACGCGAAGGATCCGGGCAACGCGCAGATCCTGCTCGGGATGGCCTACTACAACCTGAAGAAGCCCCAGGAAGCGCGGCAGTGGTTCCAGCGCGCGATGAGCTCGCGCCACGCGAAGCAGGCCGAGGGCTGGATCCGCGCGATCGACGTCGAGACCGGCAAGTCCTGATCGACGCGTCACGCGCCGCGGCTCGCAATCGGCGCTGCACGCGAACTACGCTCCTCCCTTCGCGATCACCGTGAGGAGGAGTCCGCATGTCCTGGGATTTCGAGACCGAGCCCGAGTTCCAACGCGAGCTCGACTGGCTGGATCAATTCGTTCGTGACGAAATCGAGCCGCTCGACTTGTTACTGGACGAGGTCTATGACACCCGCGACGGGCGCGCGAAGAAATTCCTGACTCCGCTCAAGCAGCGCGTGAAGGAGCGCGGGCTGTGGGCGTGCCATCTCGGTCCGGAGCTCGGCGGCCAGGGCTACGGCCAGCTGAAGCTCGCGCTGATGAACGAGATCCTCGGCCGCTCGCGCTTCGCTCCGCTCGTTTTCGGCTGCCAAGCACCCGACTCGGGAAACGCCGAGATCCTGGCGCACTACGGAACGCCGGCGCAGAAGCAGCGTTTTCTCCAGCCGCTGCTGAACGGTGACATCGTCTCTTGTTATTCGATGACCGAGCCGCACGCCGGCGCCGACCCGACGCTGTTCACGACGCGTGCGGTGCGCGACGGCAACGAATGGGTGATCAACGGCGAGAAGTGGTTCTCGTCGAACGCGCGCTGGTCGTCGTTCTTGATCGTGATGGCGGTGACCGACCCCGAGGTCGACGCCCACGGCGGCATGTCGATGTTCATCGTCCCGACCGACACCCCGGGCGTGAACATCGTCCGCAACGTCGGCATCGGCGCCGAGCGCCCCGAGCACGCGAGTCACGCCTACATCCGTTACGAGAACGTGCGCGTGCCGGCGGATCACCTGCTCGGCAAGCCCGGCGGCGCGTTCGTGATCGCGCAGACGCGTCTCGGCGGCGGCCGCATCCATCACGCGATGCGAACGATCGCCCAGCTGCGCAAGGCGTTCGACATGATGTGCGAGCGCGCGCTCTCGCGCGACGTGCGCGGCGGCAAGCTCGCCGACCTGCAGATGACGCAGGAGAAAATCGCCGACAGCTGGATCGAAATCGAGCAGTTCCGCCTGCTCGTGCTGCGCACCGCGTGGCTGATCGACAAGTACAAGGACTACAAGAAGGTGCGGAAGGACATCGCTGCCGTGAAAGTCGCGATGCCGAAGGTCTATCACGACGTGGTGTACCGAGCGATGCACTTGCACGGCTCGCTCGGCGTCTCCGACGAGATGCCGTTCGCCGGCATGCTGCTGGGCGCCGCGGTGATGGGCATTGCCGACGGCCCGACCGAGGTCCACAAGGTGACGGTCGCGCGTCAGGTGCTGCGCGAGTACAAGGGCACCGACGGCCTGTTCCCGAGCGGCCACCTCCCGAGCCGGGAGGCTGCTGCGCGCGAGCGCTTCGCGCATCTGCTCGAAACGGAGATCGGAAACCTCTAACAACTGCAGTCGCACTGCAGTCGCGTGCGCGCCGGGCGCGGACGTCGTGCTCGTGCGACGAGCGCGCGCGCCGCGCGTGCTACTCCCTGCGCATGCCGCGCGCGCGCAACGCGATTCGCCGCCGCTTGCCGAAGCAGGAGCGCTCGCGGCGGCTCGTCGAGGCGATCGTCGAGGCGGCGCAGATCGTGCTCGCCGAGAGCGGGCCGGACGCGCTCACCACGGTGAACGTGGCGCAACGCGCCGGCGTGTCGGTCGGCTCGCTCTACCAGTACTTCGCCGGCCGCGACGCCCTCTTGTTCGCGGTCTACGAGCAGGAGCTCTCGCGCTTCCGAAAGGCCTGGCGCGCGTGGCGCACCGTCGAGGAATCGCGCACGACCGAGCAGCGCATCCGCGAGGGCCTCGCGCTCACGCTCGCGCACTACCGCCGGCTGGCGGCGCTCGATCCCGCGTTCTTCCTCGCGCATCGCGCCGAGATCGCGCGCGCCATCGCGCCGCGCGCCCGCGCCGGAGCCGCGGGCCGCGAGCGGCTCGGCGCGCGCGACGATCTCTTGCGCGGGCGCGCGGTGCTGAAGCACGCGCGCATCGAGCGTGCGGACGTCGCG
>DASTOI010000037.1:0-4470 GCA_035762585.1 Myxococcota bacterium | reverse complement strand
GCCGAGCTGCGCACGCGCGCTGCGGCGCCGGCCGACAGCGGCGAGCTCGCGGCGCTCGAAGCGAAGGCGCGCGCGAACCCGGCAAACCTCGCGGCCCGCATCGAGTACGCGCGCGCGCTGGCGGCGGCGCGCCGCTACGAGCCCGCGCTGGCTGAGCTGCTCGCGTGCATCGAGGCCGATCCGCACTTCGATGACGACGCGGCGCGCAAGGCGATGCTCGACGTGTTCGGCGTGCTCGGCGGAGAGCACGATTTGGTGCAGCAGTATCGGAGCGCGCTCGCGCGACTGTTGTTTCGGTAACGCGGCTCTTCGAAGACCCTCGTTCGGGGCGCCGCCGCACCGCGCGGCTCCTTGCCGTGCGTATGGGTCCCGAGTAACAGGGGTTGGGGGAGAGGTGACGCGACGGCGCCGTCGAGGCGCCGTCGCGCCACTTTTCCGTGTTGCCGGCGCGCTTCGCTGACGCCACGACGGCGGCAGCGTCGTGGCGCGCGTCGGATTCGTCGCGGAACGTCTTCTGCATGCCGCGCGGGTTCGTCGTTCATCCTACGTATCGCGTGCGCGACGGCGTGCCGGTCGTGCAGCTGTATGGGCGGCTCGAGGGTGGCGAGGGGTTCTGGGTCGAGGACGACCGCTTCCGCCCATACTTCTTTGCGAGCCCGGGCGCGGCCGATGCAGCGCGGCGTGCCGGCGGGCGCGTCAGCGAGAGCGAGCTGCGCGATCTGAGCGGTGCGCCCGTGGTGCGCGTCGAGGCGAACGTGCCGGGCGCGATTCCGGCGCTGCGCGACGCGGTGCAGAACGCGGGCGGCATCGCCTACGAGGCCGACCTCCGTTTCGCGTACCGCTACCTGATCGATCGCGGCGTTCGCACGAGCGTGGAGATCCGCGGCGACGGTGCGCCGCGCGGCGACGGCCTCGTCGTGTTCTCGAATCCGGAGCTCGCGCCCTCTCCGGCGCGCGTCTCGCTGCGCACGCTCTCGCTCGATCTCGAGACCACGCCGGATGCGAGCCGGATCTTCGCTGCGGCGATCGCCGGCTGCTCCGTCGAGGAAGTGCACCTGGTCGCGGAGCGCCCGGTCGCGGGCGCTGTCGTGTACGCCGATGAACGCGCGCTGCTCGGCGCGCTGGTCGCGCGAATTCGCGCGCTCGATCCGGACGTGGTGCTCGGCTGGAACGTGGTCGATTTCGATCTGCGCGTGCTGCTCGCGCGCTGCGCCGCGCTGCGCATCTCGTGCGCGATCGGACGCTCGCACGAGCCGCCGCGCCTGCTCGTCGATCAGGGGCCGTTCACGCTATCGCGCGCGGAAGTGCCGGGACGCATCGTGCTCGACGGAATTCCGCTCGTGCGCGACGCGCTGAAGCTGCCGGACTACCGGCTCGAGACGGTGGCGCGCTCGGTGTTAGGGCGCGGCAAGAAGATCGATCAGGACGTGCCGGATGCGGCGGCCGAGATCCTGCGGCTCTGGCGCGAAGAGCCCGATGCGCTCGCCGCCTACAACCTCGAGGACGCGCGGCTCGTGCCCGAGATCCTCGCGCGCGAAGGTCTGCTCGAGCTCGCGGTCGAGCGCAGCCTGCTCACCGGCATGCAGCTCGATCGCATCGGCGCGAGCATCGCGTCGTTCGATCTGCTCTATCTGCCCGAGCTGCGGCGGCGCGGTTTCGTCGCGCCGAGCGTCGCGGAGCACGAGACGGCGGTCGTGATCGGCGGCGCGCTGCTCGAGCCCGCGCCCGGCTTCCACACCCGGGTCGCGGTGTTCGATTTCAAGAGCCTCTATCCGAGCCTGATCCGCACGTTCGGGCTCGATCCGCTCGCGCATGGACAGGCGGGCGAGGACGCGCTGGTCGCGCCGAACGGCGCGCGCTTCTCGCGAAGCGAATCGATCCTGCCCCGAGTTCTCACGGAGCTCGCCGCGCGACGCGAGGCGGCGAAGGCGCGCGGCGACCGACATGCGGACCAAGCGATCAAGATCCTGATGAACGCGATGTTCGGCGTGCTCGGCGCGACGGCCTGCCGCTTCTTCGACCCGCTCGTCGCGAACGCGATCACGACGTTCGGCCAGCAGACGCTGCACTGGACGAAGCACGCGTTCGAGGCGCACGGCGTCGCGGTGCTCTACGGCGACACCGACTCGGTGTTCGTGCAGCTCGGCGAGCCGGGCTCCGCGGCGGGCGACGCCGAGGTGCTGCGCGCGCGCGTCGAGCAGGCGATCGCGAGCCGCGTGCAGCGCGAGTACGGGGTGACGCCGCGGCTCGTGCTCGAGCTCGAGGAAGTGTTCGACCGCCTCTGGCTGCCGCGGCTGCGCGGCGGCCGCGCCGGCAGCAAGAAGCGCTACGCCGGCTTCGCGAGCGGCCAGCTGCGCGTGGTCGGGCTCGAATCCGTGCGCAGCGATTGGCCGCCGGTCGTGCAGCGCCTGCAAGAGGGGCTGCTCGTGCGCGCGTTCACGGACGGCGATCCGGCGCCGTTCGTGCGCGAGCTGGTGGATGCGGTGCGCAGCGGCGCGCTCGACGCCGAGCTCGTGACCGCGAAGCGCATTCGCAAGGGGCGGCTCGATCGCTACAGCGCGAACGCGCCGCACGTTCAGGCCGCGCGCAAGGCGGCGGGGCGACTCGGCCCGGTGATCCGTTACGTGATCACCGCCACCGGCCCCGAGCCGGTCGAGCTCGGCCGCGCGCTGCCGCCGCGCATCGACCGTGAGCACTACGTAGAAAACGTGATGCGTCCGGTCGCCGAGAGCATCCTCGAGGATCTCGGCACGAGCTGGGACGCGGTGCTCGGCCTCCCGCAGCAGCCCCAGTTGTTGTGAATCGACGGCGATCGTCCCCCGCAGCGATGTAGAGTCCGCCGCGCCGGGCGGGGTGGCGCATGGTGATCCGAGCGGTCGATCAGCGTTTGCGCATCGCGGTCGACTCCGCTCCGAGCGGCTTGCTGATGACCGACGGCGACGGCCGCATCGTTCTCGTCAACCGCGAGATCGAGCGGCTGTTCGGCTACTCGCGCGAGGAGTTATCAGGGCGCCCGATCGAGCTGCTGCTGCCCGAGCGGCTGCGCGGCTCGCACGTGGAGTGGCGGGAGGCGTTCTCACGCGATCCGCGCGAGCGCCGCATGGGCGCCGGCCGCGATCTGTTCGCGCGCCGCAAGGACGGCAGCGAGGTTCCAGTCGAGGTCGGGCTGACGCCGCTCGTCACCGAGGACGGCTTCTTCGTGCTGAGCTCGGTGGTCGACATCTCCGCGCGCAAGCGCGCGGAGGAGCGCTTCCGCATCGCGGTCGAGTCGGCGCCGAGCGGCATGCTGATGGTGGATCCGGCGGGCCGCATCCTGCTCGCCAACCGCGCGCTCGAGCGGATGTTCGGCTACGCGCCGGGCGAGCTGGTGGGGCTGAGCGTCGACGCGCTGGTTCCACGCCGTTTCCGCGCTAGGCACCCTGCCGCCCGCGCCGCGTTCTTCGCGGATCCACGCGAGCGCGCGATGGGCGCGGGGCGCGAGCTCCACGGCATCCACAAGAGCGGGCACGAGGTGCCTGTCGAGATCGGGCTGAACCCGATCGAGACGGATGAGGGCATGCTCGTGCTGGGCTCCGTGGTCGACGTCACGGAGCGGCGGCGCGCCGAGAGCGAGCGCCTCTCGCTCGAGGAGCAGCTGCGTCAATCGCAGAAGCTCGAGGCGCTCGGCCGCCTGGCCGGCGGCATCGCGCACGACTTCAACAACATCTTGAGCGCGATCGTCGGCTACGCGGAGATGCTGCGCTCCGACTCGCGCGCAGGCCGCGCGATCGAGGGCGACGTCGACGGGCTGCTGGACGCCGCGTTGCGCGGGAAGGAAGTGACCTCGCGCATCCTTCGCTTCAGCCGCCGGCAGGCGCTCGAGCTCGGTGCGATCGACCTCGTCAGCACGGTCGCGGACGGCGCGCGTTTGTTACGGGCAGCGCTGCCCGCGAGCGTTCGCATCGAGCTCGATCTCGACCGCCCGAATCCGGTGATCGCCGATCCCAGCTCGATCCACGCGGTGCTGATGAACTTGGGGACGAACGCGCTCCACGCGATGCCGGAGGGCGGCACGCTGCGGATCGCGCTCGAGGCGTTCTACGCGCGCGACAGCTTCGTGCGCTCGCACCCCGGTCTCGCGGAGGGCCACTACGTGAGGCTCTCCGTCACCGATTCGGGCATCGGGATGGACGAGGAGACGACCCGCCGGGCGTTCGAGCCGTTCTTCACCACGAAGTCGCTGGGCATGGGAACCGGGCTCGGGCTCTCGACCGTGCACGGCGTGATGCGCGATCACGGCGGCGCGGTGTGGCTCGACTCCGCGCTCGGGCGCGGCACGACCGTACATTGTCTGTTCCCCGCCGTGAGTGGCAGCGCGGAGCGCGAGGCGGTGGAGGCGGCGTCGCTCGTGCGCGGCCATGGCGAGCGCGTGCTGTTCGTCGACGACGAGGAGACCCTCGCGCAGCTCGGCGCGCGGCAGCTCGACGTGGC
>DASTOI010000036.1:0-6369 GCA_035762585.1 Myxococcota bacterium | reverse complement strand
GAGCTCGGCTGCGCGCGCGTCGACGTCGGCATGCAGGCGCGCGAGCGCCGCGAGCGCCTCCGTCCGCGTCGCGCCCGCGCTCAAGGTGGCTACGCGGGCCGCAGCGTGTTCAGCTCCGCGGTGTTGTCGCGCATGATCTTGCGCTGCGTCGCGGCGTCGAAGTGCTCGACGTCCTTCACGTAGTCGAGCGGCTGCGGCATGCCTTCGATGTGCGGCCAGTCGGAGCCGAAGATCACGCGATCGGCGCCCATCAGGGAGACGACCTCGTTCACGTCGTCCTCCCAGAACGGGTTGATCCAGACGTTGCGCTTGAACAGCTCGACCGGGTCCTGCTTGAAGTAGCCGGGCATGCGCGCCTTGGTCTGGCGCAGCTTGCGGAACATGTCGGGCAGGAACTCGCTGCCGTTCTCGACCGAGGCGACGCGCACGCCGGGGAAGCGCTCGAACAGCTTCTCGTACGCGAGCGTGATCAGGAAGTCGTAGGCGGCGCGCTCGATGTTGAAGCCCTTCACCGAGGGCTTCCAGCCGGCGCCGGGGTCGGCGGTGAAGCCGTCGCGCGAGTAGCCGTGCGTCGTGTAGCCGGAGTCGCCGGCGTGGGCGACGACCGTAATGCCTGCTTCTTGCACGCGGGCCCAGAACGCGTCGAAGCGCGGATCGCTCGGCGTGAACGGGCCGTCGGCCGTCCAGATCGCCGACGGGCGCATCACCACGACGCGCGCGCCGCGCGTCAGCGCCCACTCGAGCTCGCTGCACGCCCACGGCAGATCGGCGAGCGTGATGTACGGGGCTGCGAAGATGCGGTTCTCGTACGCGAGGCCCCAGTCTTCGTCGAGCCAGCGGTTGAAGCCGGTGAACAGCGTCTTCACGGCGACGAGGTCGTGCTTCAGCAGCTCCTCGTAGAGCACACCGAGCGTCGGGAACAGCCACATCGCCTCGAGGCCCTGTTCGTCGAGCTTCTCGATGCGCGCGTCGTGGTTCATGTAGTAAGCGGGCAGCGGCTCGCGGTCGCGCATCATCTCGAGCGGGTTGCGCTGGTTCGGGTTGCCGCGGAAGTACTCGTACATCGCGCCCGGCTTCGCGATCGGATCCCAGGTCGGGTTCTTCACGGCGTGCGTGACGCGCCCGCCGACGACGTGGTGCTTGCGCCCGTCGATCGTCGCCCACTGCACGCAGCGCGGCTGCATGTTCTTCGGCACGTGCCGCGTGAAGGCGTCGAGCGCCTCGTAGTAGTGGTTGTCCGCGTCGAACGCGGCATAGCCGAGGCGAGAAGTCGTCATCGCGTGATTCCTTTGAGTTGGCGGTCCGGCGGCGGCGCCTGCCGGCCTGCTTGGACTTCGGCCGTGATAGCTCCGCTCGGCGGCGGCTACCAACCCTCGTCGGGGTCCGGGACGTCGCCGCGCAGGAGTTCGATATCGGCTTGATCGCGCAGGCGCTTGCTCTTGCGTCTCGAAGGATCGGCGGCTGCGCGCTCCTTCATCGCGATGAGGTCCTGCTTGCGCACGATTCGCACGCGCACGCCGCGGGTCTCGAACGTCTCGGCCCGGAGGATCATTTCGTCGAACGAGGGATCGAATGCGAGCTGGACGGGCTCGCCGCTCGGGTGACGGAAGTTGACGCTGTGGACGAATTCGCCGGTTTTGGTGAAGCCGGCGTGCTCGAGCGCAGAGACGGCCTGCTCTCGACCACTCGACGTCGAAGCGGCTACGTCGACATCCACAGTCGCTCGGATCGCGCCG
This sequence comes from Myxococcota bacterium, assembly GCA_035762585.1. GTDB lineage: Bacteria > Myxococcota_A > UBA9160 > UBA9160 > UBA6930 > VGRF01. Next base: position 4,633 of record DASTOI010000036.1, on the reverse strand, counting down.
CTGTGGATGCCGACCGCGACTCCACCTATCAGCGCGTAAGGAACGGAGGCTGCGTCGAGCGCTTGCGCCGTATCCGCGACCGCCCGCTCCTTGTCCGCTTCCACGCTCCCATCTCCCGTGCCGTAGGCGGCGGCGAGGGCTCGCTCGCGGCTGCTGAGCCGCGAAATTCGAGCGAGCAACGACCCGGCCGATTCCATGGGCGCAACCTAACAGAGCACGGAGCCGAGGCTTCGCAGGGCTCAGCCCGGCTGTCGCAGCGGCTCGGCGATCGAGCCGCCCGTCGCCGCGCGGCGCGTCAGCCCTAGTCCTCGTCGCTCGCTGACCGTTACGCTGCGAGTCGTCGTGCGCTCATTCGCCGTCTTTGCGCTGCTGATTTGCGCGCTCGGGGCCTGCTCCGAACCCGAGGCTCCGGTGGCCGCCGCGGGTCCCGTGTGGGCGAGCGAGCTGACGCGTTTCCGCGCCGACCGTGAGAAGTCGATCGCCGGCCCGGACGGGTGGATCACGCTCGTCGGCCGCTTCGCGTTGGTGCCCGGCGTCAATGCCGTCGGCTCCGACCCAGGCTCCGTCGCGGTGCTTCCGTCGGACCGTGCTCCGGCACTGCTCGGCACGTTGGACGTCGAGACTGACACAGTCTCGTGGACGACCGCGGCCGGCGCGGAGGTTCGAGTGGAAGGCCAGCCCGTCACGCGCGTCGCCTTGAGCGATGACTCGCAGGGCAAGCCGACGCAGCTCGAAGCAGGTTCTCTGCGACTGCACGTGATCCGACGCGGCGATGCCTTTTTCCTGCGTGCCCGAGACCGCGAGCATCCCGCGCGGGAAAGCTTCCGCGGCCTCGACTGGTTCGCGCCGGATCCAGCCTGGCGGGTTCGCGCCCGGCTCGAGCCGTCGCCTCCAGGCACGACCCTTCCGATCGTCAACGTGCTGGGTCAAACCGAGAGAGAGCCCTCGCCCGGATGGCTGGTGTTCACGATCGACGGCGCCGAATACCGCTTGGCTGCGCTCGCCGGAGACGACGGCGGCTTCTTCGTGCTCTTCAAGGATCCGACATCGCGCGAGTCGACATATCCAGCCGGACGCTTTCTCGACACTACGGCTCCGGATGCGCAGGGCTTCGTCGACCTCGACTTCAACCGCGCGTACAGCCCGCCCTGCGCGTTCACCGCGTTCGCCACGTGCCCGCTCCCGCCGCGCGAGAACTTTCTCGCCCTGAGAATCGAGGCGGGCGAGAAGTTCGCGGGCAAGCACTGAATCGAGCTGCTCGGAGTGGCCGCCTACTCCTCGTCCGTCGCCCGCAGCCGCGCGAGCACGCTCAGGTCTTCGAGCGTCGTCGTGTCGCCGACGGTTTTGCTGCCGGACGCGATGTCGCGCAGCAGGCGGCGCATGATCTTGCCCGAACGCGTCTTCGGCAGCGCCTCCGTGAAGCGGATGTCCTTCGGCTTCGCGAGCGCGCCGATGTGCTTCGCGACGCCTTCGCGCACGGAGTCCGCGAGTGCGCCGTCGGCGAGGATGCCGGCGCGCGGCGTCACGAACGCGACGATCGCGGTGCCGGTGATCTCGTCGGGGCGCCCGACCACCGCGGCCTCGGCCACGTCGGGATGCGCGACGATCGCGCTCTCCACTTCCATCGTGCCGATCCGGTGGCCCGAGACGTTCATCACGTCGTCGATGCGGCCCATGATCCAGAAGTAGCCGTCCTTGTCGCGGTGCGAGCCGTCGCCCGGGAAGTAGACGTTCTTCCACTTCGCCCAATAAGTCTCGCGGTAGCGCTGCTCGTCGCCCCAGATGCCGCGCAGCATTCCCGGCCACGGCGCGGTGAGCGCGAGGAAGCCGCCGTTCGGCGGCGCGACCTCTTTGCCCGCTTCGTCGAGGATCGCGGCGTGCACGCCGGGGAACGGCAGCGTGCCCGAGCCGGGCTTCGTCGGCACCGAGGCCGGCAGCGGCGTGATCATGATTCCGCCGGTCTCCGTCTGCCACCAGGTGTCGACGATCGGGCAGCGCTTCTTGCCGATCACCTCGTGGTACCAGATCCAGGCCTCGGGATTGATCGGCTCGCCGACCGTCCCCAACAGGCGGAGCGACGAGAGATCGTGCTTGTTCGGATGCTGGTCGCCGATCCGGATGAAGGTGCGGATCGCGGTGGGCGCGGTGTAGAGGATCGAGATGCGCCAGCGCTCGATCAGGTCCCACCAGCGATCCGGCGCCGGATGCGTGGGCACGCCTTCGTACATGAACGTCGTCGCTCCGTTCGAGAGCGGGCCGTACACGACGTAGCTGTGGCCGGTGATCCAGCCGATGTCGGCGGTGCACCAGTAGACGTCGCTGTCCTTCAGGTCGAAGATCGCCTTCGCCGTGGCGGTGACATGTGTTAGGTAGCCGCCGGTCGTGTGCAGGATGCCCTTCGGCTTCCCGGTCGTTCCGCTCGTGTAGAGGATGAAGAGCGGGTGCTCGGCGTCGAGCTTCTCGGGCTTGCAGTCGGCGGATGCGCCCTTCATCAGCTCGTGCCACCACTGGTCGCGGCCCGGCTGCATCGCGCACTCGCCGCCGGTGCGCCGAACGACGACGACGTGCTCGACTCTCGAGCCGGCGCACGCGGCGTCGACGGCGGGCTTCAGCGCGAACGGCGCGCCGCGCCGGAAGCCGCCGTCGGCGGTGACGACGACTTTCGCGCCGGCGTCGTCGATGCGGTCGCGCAGCGCCTCGGCTGAGAAGCCGCCGAACACGATCGAATGCGGCGCGCCGATGCGCGTGCACGCGAGCATCGCGATCGCGAGCTCGGGGATCAGCGGCATGTAGAGCGCGACGCGGTCGCCCTTCGCGACGCCGAGCCCCTTCAGCACGTTCGCGAACTTGCACACCTCGCGGTGCAGCTCGCCGTACGTGAGCGTGCGCGAATCGCCGGGCTCGCCCTCCCAGATGATCGCGGCCTTGTTACGGCGCCACGCGTTCGCGCCTTCGAGATGACGGTCGAGGCAGTTGTAGGAGACGTTCGTCTTCGCGCCGACGAACCACTTCGCGAACGGCGGCTTCCAGTCGAGCGCCTTCTTCCACGGCGTGAACCACGCGACGTGCTCCTTCGCCATCAGCGCCCAGAACTTCTCGGGCTTCTCGCCGAGCTTGCGATACGCGGCGACTTGCCGAGGCGACCAGTTCGCCTGCTTCACGAACTCCGGCTTCGGCTTGAAGACGCGCTTTTCCTTGAGCAGGGACTCGATGTTCGTCATGGGGCGCCGAGCTTGCCGTAGCTATGCCGCATCCCGCACCCAGGCCTCGACGTCGGCGGGATGCTTCGGGACCAGCGGCGCGGTCAGGTTCTCGTGGCCGTCCGCGGTGATCACGATGTCGTCCTCGATGCGCACGCCCACGCCGAGCAGCTCGCGCGGCGCCTTGTCGTCGTCGACGGCGACGTACAGGCCGGGCTCGACCGTGAAGCACATACCCGGCGCGAGCGGGCGCGGCTTGCCGCCGACCGTGTATGGGCCGACGTCGTGCACGTCGAGGCCGAGCCAGTGCGACGTCCCGTGCATGTAGTACCTGCGGAAAGCCTCGCTCTTGATCAGGTCGTCGACGTCCCCGTTGAGCAGGCCGAGCGAGATCATCCCTTCGGTGAGCTTGCGCACCGAGGCCTGATGGATCTCCGGCAGCGTCGTGCCGGGCTTCGCGGCTTCGAGCGAAGCGAGCTGCGCGGCGAGCACGACCTCGTAGAGCGCGCGCTGCGCGCCTGCGAACGTGCCGCCGACCGGGTACGTGCGCGTCACGTCGGTCGCGTAGCCGTCGAGCTCGCAGGCGGCGTCGATCAAGAGCAACGTGCCGTTCGCGAGCTTCTGATCGTTCGCGACGTAGTGCAGGCAGGTCGCGTTCCTGCCGCCGCCGCAGATGCTCGTGTACGCGGGGCCCGCCGAGCCGCGCCGCCGAAACGCATATTCGAGCGCGGCCTGCGCCTCGAACTCGAAGCGCCCTTCGTGCGCGAGGCGCGCCGCCTCGCGGTGCCCCTCGGCGGTGATCGCCGACGCGCGCCGCAGGATCTCGACCTCCGCGGGCTCCTTGATCAGCCGCATCTCGTGCAGGATCGAACGCGGGTCGACGACCTGGGAAGCGGGGATCAGGCCCTGGCGCGACCGCCGCCGCAGCGATTCGAAGATCTCGGCGAGCTTCGCGTCGAGCTTCGGATCGCGGCCGAGCATGTGGAACACGCGCTCGGCGTGCTCGAGCGTGCGCGGCAGCTCGGCGTCGAGCGCCTCGATCGGGTGCGCGTCGTCCGCGCCGAAGTCGGCCTTCGCGCCCTCGATGCCCGGCCGGTAGCCGTTCCAGATCTCGCGCTCGCGGTCGCGCGGCTCGACGTACAGCGTGTAGGCCGGGCCGCCGTCGGTCCGTAACAACGCGACCGCGTGCGGGTGATCGAAGCCGGTGAGGTAGTGGAAATCGCTGTCCTGGCGGAACGGGAAGTCGGTGTCGTTGGAGCGTGCGACGAGCCGCGCGCCCTGCAGGATCGCCACCGCGCCCGGGCCCATCGCGTCGAGAAAGCGCTTGCGTCGTTCGGCGTACATGGCGGCGCAGGCTAACAGCGACGCCGAGGCGCGGTCAGCGCGGATCCGGCGCGCAGATCACTTCGACGCCGGCGCAGCGCGTCGCGCAG
>DASTOI010000035.1:0-4545 GCA_035762585.1 Myxococcota bacterium | reverse complement strand
GAGCGCGCCCGCTGCGCCGGCTTCGTAGGCCTCGGCCGCCGCGATCTCGAGCAGCTCCGCGTCGTCACATGCGATGCGGAGCCGCGAGCTCGCCGGCTTCGATTCCCGCTCGGCGTCGCTTGCCGCGCGCTTGCTCACGAGCTGCGCCCTCGTGAGCCCGCGCTTCGCGTCGATTGGGTCGGCTCCCCATCTCTAGTCGCCTTCGCCACCTGCCGACACTAGTTCGGATCGATCGTCGCAGGAGGCGGGGTGGGCAACGCAGAGCTGTTGGATCCCAAGCAGGCCGCTGTGTTGGGCGCGCGCCTGCGCGCGAACGTCGAGCGCGCGCTGCGCGGCAAGCCCGAGGTGGTCGCGCGCGCCACGCTCGGCCTGATCGCCGGCGGCCACGTGCTGCTCGAGGACGTGCCAGGCGTCGGCAAGACGACGCTCGCGGCGGCGCTCGCACGCAGCCTCGCCGGCAGCTTTCGCCGCATCCAGTTCACGAGCGATCTCTTGCCGAGCGATCTGCTCGGCGCGTCCGTGCCCGAGCTCGCGGGCGGCCGGCCGACCGGCGCGCTCGTGTTCCAGCCCGGCCCGCTGTTCGCGAACGTCGTGCTCGCCGACGAGATCAACCGCGCGAGCCCGAAGACGCAGTCCGCGCTGCTCGAAGCGATGAGCGAGGCGGCGATCACGGTCGACGGCGTCACGCACCCGCTCCCGGAGCCGTTCTTCGTGGTCGCGACGCAGAATCCGATCGAGCACTACGGAACGAATCCCTTGCCCGAATCGCAGCTCGATCGCTTCATGCTGCGGCTCGAGATCGGGTACCCGAGCGCCGCGGACGAAGCGGCCGTGCTGCGCGACGACCCGGCCGCGAACGAGCTGCCGAGGCTCGGCCCCGTGATCCAGCCGGCGCAGGTGCTCGCGCTACGCGCAGCGGCCCAGCGCGTGAAGCTCTCCGACGCGTTGATCACGTACCTGCTCGGCCTGGTCGCCGAGACGCGCGAGCACGACGCGATCGCGCTCGGCGCGTCGACGCGCGCCGCGCTCGCGCTGCGCCATGCGGTGCAGGTGCACGCGCTGCTCGACGAGCGCGACTACGCGATTCCCGAAGACGTGCAGGCGCTCGCGGTCGACGTGCTCGCGCACCGCGTCTCGCTCGCGGCGCGCGCGGGCGCTCCCGGCGCGGCGGCCGAGGCGCGCTGGATCCTGCGCGAGATCGTGGAGCGCGCGCCGGTCCCGCTGTGAGCGGCGCTCGTCCCGCGGCCGCGCGCCGCCGCCGCGGCCCGCGCGCGCTGCCGACGCGCTGGCTGAAGGCGCCGCGCACGCTGCGCCCGACGCGCGCGGGCTGGGTGTTCTTCGCGTTCACGCTCGGCGTCGGGCTCGCCGCGATGAACACCGGCAACAACCTGCTCTACATGATCCACGCGCTCTTGCTCTCGTTCCTCGTGTTATCAGGCGTGATGTCCGAATCCGCGCTGCGCGGGATCCGAGTGCGGCGCCGGCTGCCGGCCGAGCTGATCGCCGAGCGCCCGAGCCAGATCGCGCTCGAGATCTCGAACGAGCAGCCGCGCATTCCGTCGTTCGCGATCGTCGCCGAGGACTGCGTGCTGGACGCGAACGGCGAGCGGCGCGTCGCCGGACGCGCGTTCGCGCTGCGCATCGGCCCGCGCCAGCGCGAGACGCGCAGCTACACGTACGTGCCGCGCGCGCGCGGAGAGCTGCCCTTCTCCGGCGTGCGCATCGCGACGCGCTTTCCGTTCGGCCTGTTCTCGAAAGCGATGTGGGTGGAGCTCGCGCAGGAGCCGCTCGTCTATCCGGCGCTCGATGCGGTGAACGTGCGGCTCGGGCGCGCGAGCGAGCCGCGGCCGGCCGAGCACGCGGGCGGCAGCGGCGGCTCGGCCGCCGAGTCCGCGAGCCTGCGCGAGTACGCGCCGGGCGATGCGTTTCGGCGGATTCACTGGCGCGCGTCGCTGCGGCGCGACGAGCTGCTCGTGCGCGAGCCCGAGCAGGACCGCCGCGGCGACGTGACGGTGCGGCTCGCGACGCGTGGCGCCGCGCCGGGCGACGCGTTCGAGCACGCGGTGCGTCGCGCGGCCTCCGAAGTGGCGGCGCATCTGTCCGCGGGACAGCGCGTCGCACTGCGCACCGACCGCGCCGCGTTCCTGCCCGCGGACGGCATGCGCCAGCGCGCGGCGCTGCTCTCGTTCCTCGCGAGCGTCGAGCCCGAATCGGCGGAGGCCGCCGCGAGCGAGGCGGCGGCGCGCGCGGCGAGGCCGGACGCGCGATGAGCCGCCTCGAATTCCGCGTGCCGCTCGCGCTGCCCCGGCCCCGCTCCGCGACGCTGATGGCCGCGATCGCGGCGGCGACGCTCGCGATCACCGGACAGATCGCGCCGTGGGCGCTCGCGCTCGCGACGCTCGGGCTCGGCGCGGTCGCGCTGAACGGCGATTCGAGCGCCGCGTGGCGGCGCAGCGCGCTGCTGCTGAACGCCGGCCTCGCCGCGTGCGTCGCGATCGCAATCGCGCTGTGGGTGCGCGGCGCGCTCGCGATCGTCGCGCTCGCGCACTTCGCGGTGCTCGCCGAGACGCTGCAGCTGCTCGACGCGCGCCCACGCCGCTCCGAGTTCCTGCTCGTCGCGCTCGCGGTGTTCGAGGTGACGATGGCCGCGAACCTGACCGACAGCGCGTGGTACCCGCTGCTCTTGGTCGCGTTCACGGTCTGCTGCGTGTGGACGCTCGTCGTGCACACGCTGCGCGCCGAGGCGCTCGAGGCGGGCGAGCTCGGCGCAGCGCAGCGCCTGCTGACGGCCTCGCTGTGGCGCACGACGCTGATCGCGAGCCTCGTCTCGGTCGCGTTCTCCGCGCTCTTGTTCCCAATCCTGCCGCGCATCCGCTCCGGCGCGATCTTCGATCGCAGCAGCGTCGGCGGCGGCTCGAGCGCGGGCTTCTCGGACCGCGTCGAGCTCGGCGACATCGGCCGCATCCGGCTGGACGCGAGCATCGCGCTGCGGGTCGAGACGGTGGAGGGCAGCGTGCAGCCCGCGACCGCGCGGTATTGGCGCGGCCTCGCGTTCGATCACTTCGACGGCCGGCGCTGGAGCATCGGCACGTTCCTGCCCGAGCCGATCGCCGGCGATCCGGAGATCGGCATCGATCTCGGCGGCCCGCGCAAAGGCGAGCGGCTCGTGCAGCGCATCACCCGCGAGCCGGTGAATCCCGGCGTCGTGTTCGCGGCCGGCCAGCCGACGCTGCTGCGCGGCGCGATCGGCCGGCTCGTGCGCGACGCGAACGGCTCGCTGATCGCGTACGCGACGGCCGACAAGCGCGCGATCTATCAGGTGGTGACGCGCCACTTGGCACCGGATCTCGCGAGCGACCGCGCCGAGGAGCCGCGCCTGAGCGAAGGACGCTATCTGCAGCTGCCGGCGCTCGATCCGCGCGCCGTCGCGCTTGCGCGCGAGATCACCGCGGGAGCGGAGAGCGACGCCTCGCGCGCAGCCGCGCTCGAGCGCTGGCTGCGGGAGCACGGGCGCTACACCGACGCCCCGCCCACGATCGCGGAGGGGCGCGCGCCGATCGAGCAGTTCCTGCTCGACCGCACCGAAGGGCACTGCGAGTACTTCGCGAGCGCGCTGGTCGTGATGCTGCGCAGCCTCGGGATCCCGGCGCGCGTCGTGAACGGCTACGCGGGCGGACACGAGAACACGCTCGGCGGCTTCGTCGAGGTGTCGCAGTCCGACGCGCACGCCTGGGTCGAGGTGCACTACGACCGCGCGGGCTGGGTCGCGTACGACCCGACGCCCGCCGACCTGCGGCTGGCGAGCTCCGCCGCGCTGCGTGAGATGAGCGGCATCTCGGATCTCGCGTCCGCGCTCGAGCTCTGGTGGTTCCGCAACGTCGTCGACTTCGACCGCGGCACGCAGGCGCGCGCGCTGCGTGATCTCTGGATGCGCTGGAACCGCTGGCGCGCGGCGCAGCGCGGCGATGCACCGTCGCGGGCGCTTGCGGACCGAAGTCCCGACGACGCAAACGACGGCGACGGGCTGCCGTGGCGCTGGATCGCGCTCGCCGGAGCGCTCGCGTTCGGGCTCGCGCACGTGCTGCGCCGCGGCCGCGCCGGCGCGCGCAGCGGCGAGCTGCCGCGCGACTACGCGCGCGCGCTGCGCTTGTTACGGCGGCGCGGGCTCGCGCGGGCGCCGGCGACGAGCGCGCGCGCGTTCGCCGGCGAGGTGGCGGCGCGCATCCCGGAATCGGGCGCTGCGGCCTTCCGCGCGCTCACCGAGGCGTACCTCGCCGAGCGCTTCGGCGGCGCGGCGGCGCGGAGCTGCGCGAGCGAAGTCGCCCAGCTGCGCGCCAGCCTGCGCGCGAGCCGGCGCTCGCTGCCGGACGCGCGCGGCCGGAATTGAGACCGCAGCGTAACAGCGGGGTCAGACCCCGCTGTTACGCTGCCGCTAGCGAAGGCCCATCACCGGGTGCAGCTGTGGGAGAACGCGCACGTCCGCGAGCAGCGCCTCGGCGCGCTGCGCGAGCGCGAGCATGCGCGCGCTCGCGACGCGCTCCTTCA
>DASTOI010000034.1:0-6273 GCA_035762585.1 Myxococcota bacterium | reverse complement strand
CTGCGCGCAGGGCTGGTGGACGAGCTGCACTGGTTCGTCGCGCCGAGCGTGCTTGGCGGCGATGCGCGCGCCGCAGTCGCCGCGCTCGGCGTCGCGAAGCTCGCGAATCGGGTCCACTTCGAGATCACGGACATGCGCCGGCTCGGTTCGGATCTGTACGTTCACGCCCTGCTCCGTCCCCGCTGAGCAAATGGGTCAGGCACCGATTGCTCAACCGGCTCGAAGGCGTGAATTCGTGCGCACGTATCCCAGCAGCCGCGACGCGACCGGACTCCGCTTCGCGGTGGTCGTCGGGCGCTTCAACCATCCCATCTCGTCGGCGCTGCTCGACGGCTGCTGCCAGGAGCTCGCGGCGCGCGGCGCAGCACCCGACGACGTGCACGTCGCATGGGTGCCGGGCGCGTTCGAGATCCCGCTCGCGGCGCAGCGGCTCGCGGCGAGCGGGCGCTACGACGCGCTGATCACGCTCGGCGCGGTGATCCGCGGAGGCACGCCGCACTTCGACTACGTGTGCGACGGCGTGACCGCAGGCGTCGGCGCGGTGATGCGCGATACCGGCGTGCCGGTCGCCTTCGGTGTGCTCACGACCGACGACCTCGATCAGGCGCTCGCGCGCGCCGGCGGCGCCGAGGGCAACAAGGGCGCCGACGCCGCGCTCGCGGCGATCGAGATGGCGCGGCTCGTGCGCGCGCTCGAAAAGCCGCCGGAGATGCCGCGATGACCGCCTCGCGCTCGGCGCCGCGCCACCGCTCGCGCGAGGCCGCGCTGCAGGCGCTCTACGCCGCCGACATCGCCGGCGAGCCCGATCTCGCGCGCGCCCAGGCGTCGCTCGACGCGCTCGCCGAGCACTTCGAGCTGCCGGCCGGTGCGAAGGCGTTCGCGAAGGAGCTCGTGCTCGGCGTCGCGACGCATCGCGAGGAGATCGATCGGCGCATCACGGCGTTCGCGCATCGTTGGCGGCTCGAACGGATGGCTGCCGTGGATCGCAACGTGCTGCGGCTCGCGGCGTACGAGATCGTCTTCGGCGGCACGCCGCGTGAGGTCGCGATCGACGAGGCGGTCGAGCTCGCGCGCCGCTTCAGCGACGAGGCGTCGCCCCGCTTCGTGAACGGCGTGCTCGACGCGCTCGCGCGCGGGGCCGCCGGCGAGGAGCGGCCACAATGAGCGTCGTGCTCGCCGTCGATCTCGATCGCCGCCCGCTGCATCGCGTGCCGTGCGATCTCGTCGCCGCGCCCTTGTTTGCGTCCGGTCTGCCGATGCGCGGCCCCGCGGCTTCGCTCGATTGGCGGCTGTGCGGGATCGCCGCGCGCGCGGCCTTGCGCGATCGCAGCACGGCCGAGCCGGGCCGCGCGCTGCTCGCTCCGACGCGCGGCCGCATGCGCGCGGCCTGGGCGCTGTTCGGCGGCGCTGGGGATCCGGCGGCATTCGGCGAGCCGGGGGCGCGAGCATGGGCGGCGGACGTCGTTTCGCGCGCCGCGGAGCTGCGCATCGGCGCGCTCGCGCTGGCACTCGCGCCCGAGCGCATCTCGCGGCTCGCGCTCGATCGCTCGATCGCCGCGACGCTCGCGGGCGCCGCTTCCGCGCTCGCGGCGCGGCCGAGCGCGCTGCGGCTGCGACTCGTGGTGGCGCCCGCCGACATGAATCGCGCCGAGGCAGCGCTCGCCGCGGCGCCGCGCAGCTTCCCGGGCGGCGTCGCGATTCGCATCGAGCGCGCCCCGAGCGAGCCCGCGGGCGATGCCGCGCTCGCGCCCGCGCAGCGCGATCTCGCGGCGGCCGCGACGCTTCGGAGCGGAGCGACGCCCGCCTAATCGCTCGCCGCGCGCTGCCGCGCGCGTTCCGGTTGCCTGCGCAAGAACGCGTTCGCCGGCGGCGCGCAAGAAGCGGGGCCAACGCTCCGACCGGCGCGGAGGCTCCGCGCCGCCACCTCCTCGGCGGCGGCTGGGCAGCACGCCGTTCAGTTCGCGTCGGCGAGCGCCGATGCGTCCTGCGTCGCTGACCCGAACGTCGGGTGCTGCGCTCGCAGGGGGCTGCTCGCGATGAGCTTGGTCGGAAGCCTGGAGGATCTGGGCCTCGGCGACATCCTCCAGATCGTGCATCTGTCCGGCAAATCCGGCGTGCTCGCTCTGCGCAGCGCAGTCGGCGAGGGGCAGATCGTGTTCGAGCGCGGACTCATGCGCTCGGCGACGACGCGCGACCTCCCTCAGGATCTGCGCGAGCTGCTCGTGCGCTCGCGCAAGCTCGATGCCGACGCGCTCGCCGACGCGGTGCGCGAGGCGCGCCGCGCCGAGCAGCCGCTCGGACGCGTCATCGTCGAGCGCGGCCTCTTGAGCGGCGAGGCGCTCGAGGACTTGCGCGCGCAGCACGCGAGCGACGCCGTGCTCGAGATGTTCCGCTGGCGCGAGGGCGAGTTCAGCTTCGAGGTGCGCGATTGCGAAAGCGCCGCGTCCGAGCTGACGCTCGCGCAGGGGATGAATCCGCAATTCCTCGCGCTCGAAGGCACGCGCGAGCGCGACGAGCAGGGCCTCGATGACGACACGGACGAGACGACCGCGACCGTCTCGGCGGCGCCGCTCTCGGCCGACGACGATCCGTTCGCGGACGTGGCGGACATTCCTGCCAACGCCGCGCCCGCCGTCGCGATGCTCGAGGTGACCGCGGAAGAGGGCGTGCTGGCGGCCGAGGAGGCGACCGAGCCCGAGCCGCCGCCCCAGCTGGACCCAGCGCAGGAGCGCGCGGCGTCCGAGACGAAGGCGCCCACACCGATCGCGAGGCCTGCGCAGCCGCCGCCGATCATCGCGATCGATCCCTCGCTCGGCGTGCTCGAATGGATCAAGGCCGCGCTCGCCGGCTACCCGCGCATCCATACCTTCCAGCACACCGAGCTCGCGATTCAGCGCGTCCGCCAATATTTGTTACGGCGCGAGCTGCCGATGGTGTTGATCGCCGCGGACGCGCCGCCCGATCCCGTCTCGGGCGCCCGCGACGTGTACGACGTGTCCGCCCGTCTGCGGCGGCAGGCGCCGAGGCTGCCGATCGTGGTCGTCTCGGCGACGGGCTCGCGGCCGCCGGCGCGGCGCCGCGGCGGTGCGGCGCCATCGGCGTTTGCCGAGCGCCCGAAGGATGGCGCGCTCAGCGATTCCCGGCGCAGCAGCGAGCGGCTCGAGTCTGCGGCCGCGCTGCGCGCGGTGGTCGATCGCCTCGCGGACGCGAAGCCACCCGCGCCGGCGCCCGCCGAAAAGCCGAGTGCGAGCAGCCCCGCCGCGTCGGAGCTCGCGCGGCTGCGCGACGCGAGCGCGCGCATGCGCGAGCGCGCTCGCCAGGGCGAGGTGCTGCCGAACGTGCTCGCGTTCGCCGCGCAGAGCTTCGCGCGCGTCGCGCTGTTCATGGTGCGCGACGAGCAGATCGTCGGGATGGCGCAGCTCGGGCTCGCGAAGGCGGGCGGCCCCGACGACGCCGCGCTGCGCGAGGTCGCGCTGCCCGCGCGCGAATCGTCCTGGGTCCGGCGCGCGCTCGACACCGGCGAGCCGGTGCGCGGCCGGCCGATCGACGACGGCGACCATCGCCTGTGCGTGATGCTCGGCAACGAGATCCCGAGCGAGGCGTTCATCGCGCCGCTCGAGAGCGCGAACCGCGTCGTCGCGCTGCTCTACGCCGACAACCTGCCGAGCCGCGATCTGCTCCCCGACACGGGCGCCCTCGAAGTCGTGCTCCACGAAGCCGGCCTCGCCCTCGACCGCACCCTGCTCGAACGCGCCCTCGCCGAGGCCGCCGCCGACCCCGCCGCGAGCTAGGAGACCGACTCAAGGATGCCCGGTCACCACACGCCGAGGGTCCAGCGCGCGCGGAGGCCACTGTTCGACTTCGCTCGGCTCCGAAGACTGCGCCTCGCTGCGCGCTTCGCTTGCTAGTCGCGAGAACGCCCGAAGCGCCTCGCTCCCAGCCCGCCGCGGGCCCCGTAGTTCCGCAGAGCGCGGGCTGCGTCTCCGCAGCAGAACTCGGCGGACTCCCTCAAGAAAGGGGGGTTTACCGCCGATCCTCCCGCGAGCGCGCCCGCGCGCGCGGAAGAGGTGCTTCGTGCAGCGCGTACTGGTCGTCGAAGACTCGCAAACGATGCGCGATTGGCTGGCAGCGGCGCTCGAGGATCTCGACCCGCCGCTGAAGATCGACGTCGCCGCGAACGGCTTCGAGGCGCTGCGGCTGCTGCCGCACCACACCTACGACCTCGTCGTCACCGACATCAACATGCCCGACATCCACGGGCTCGAGCTGATCTCGTTCGTGCGGAAGGACCCGCGCCACCGCGCGACGCCGCTGCTGATCGTGTCGACGGAGAGCAGTGAGGAAGATCGCCGCCGCGGCCTCGCGCTCGGCGCGAATGCGTATCTCGTGAAGCCGTTCGCCGCTTCGGAGCTGCAGCGCGTCGCGCTGGATCTGCTGCAGGTGCGGCCCTCATGAGTCGCAAGGGGAAGTCGCAGTCTCGCTCCGGCAAGGCGGAGCGCGAGTTCATCGCAGAGGCGGAAGAGATCCTCGAGCGCATGCGCGACGACCTCGGCGCGTGCCTCGAGCGCGCCGGCGCCGGCCGCGAGATCGCGCCCGACGTGCTGAACCGGCTGTTCCGCTCCGCGCACTCGCTGAAGGGTCTCTCGGGCATGTTCGGCCTCGAGGCGCTCGCCGAGCTCGCGCACCGCGTCGAAGATCTGCTCGATGCGTGGCGGCTCGGCCGCGCGACGCCGAGCGCCGAGCGCCTCGCCCTCTTCGAGGAAGCGGTCGCATTGTTCGCGCGCGCGCTCGAGCAGCTCTCCCAAGGCTCGCTCGCGCCCGAGTACGCGGAGCACGTCGCCGCGTGGATGGCACGGCTCGACGGCGAGTCCGCGCCGAACGCGGCCGCCTCGGCGCCGAGCACCGCGAGCGAGCTCGACGCGCCGGCCGAGCTGCTGCGCGCGCTCACCGAGTACGAAGAGCACCGGCTGCGCGAGAACCTCTCGCGCGGCCGCGCGATCTACGTCGTGACCGCGGTCTTCGAGCTCGCGAGCTTCGAGGAACGGCTCTCCGAGATCTCGGGCGCGCTGCGCGAAGTCGGCGAGCTGCTCTCGACGCTGCCGTCGCCCGGCGACGGAGGCCCCGGCGAGATTCGCTTCGCGCTGCTCGCCGCGAGCGAGCTCGACGCGGCGACGCTCGCCTCTCGCCTCGAGCTCGCGCCGAACGCGATCCACACCGCGCGCGCCGCGCGCCGCGACGGCCGCGAGGCGCCCGCCGCGCCCGCGGAAGAGCCGATCGCGGCGGCGGTCGCGCCCCCATCCGACGTCAGCGCGCCCGACGCGCCGGAAGGCGCCGCCGAGGGAGACGCCGCGTCGCTGCGCTCCGTCAGCGACACGGTGCGCGTCGACGTCCGCAAGCTCGACGAACTGATGAACTTGGTCGGCGAGCTTGCGGTCGAGCGCGGCGCGCTCTCCGCGTTCGCGCGGCGCCTGATGGCCGATCCATCGGGCGCGCGGCTCGGCGGCGAGCTCGACAAGATCCACAAGGCGCTCGATCGCAAGCTGCAGGAGCTGCAGGCCAGCGTGATCGAGGTGCGCATGGTCCCGCTGCGGCAGGTGTTCGAGAAGCTGACGCGCGTCGCGCGCCGCCTGCGCCAGAGCCTCGGCAAGGAGGCGCGCCTCGAGATCAAGGGCGCCGACACCGAGCTCGACAAGCTGATCGTCGAAGAGCTCGTCGATCCGCTGATGCACATCGTGCGCAACGCGTTCGATCACGCGCTCGAGAGCCCGGAAGAGCGCCAAGCCGCGGGCAAGCCGGTCGAGGGCGTGATCCGTATCGAGGCCTCGCAGCGCGGCAACGACGTGGTGATTACGGTCGCCGACGACGGGCGCGGCATCGATCCAGAGCGCGTGCGCGCGAAGGCGATCGAGCGCGGCCTGCTCGCGAAGGGCGCGCAGCCGTCGCAGCGCGATCTGCTCGATCTCGTGTTCGCGCCGGGCTTCTCGACGCGCAGCGAGGTGACCGAGACCAGCGGGCGCGGCGTCGGCATGGACGTCGTGCGCTCGAACATCTCGGGGCTGGGCGGCATCGCCGGCATCGACTCGAAGCTCGGCGCCGGCACGACCGTCACGCTCACGCTGCCGATCACGCTCGCGATCATCCAGGCACTCGTCGTCGGCGTCGGCGAAGAGCGCTACGCGATTCCACTGAACGCCGTGCGCGAGGTGCTGATTCCCGATGCGGCTTCGCTGCAGCGCAGCGGCACGCGCGAGCTGCTCGCGCTGCGTGGCGAGG
>DASTOI010000033.1:0-2402 GCA_035762585.1 Myxococcota bacterium | reverse complement strand
GACGCCACAGACCGGTTGCTGGAGGCCGCGTCGCGCTTCAAGGGCGAAGGCGGCGCCAAGGCCAAGGAGAAGGACCTCTCCTGGCGCGAGGCCTCGGTCCAGGCGCGGCTGACGCACGCGCTCGTGCACGGGATCACGGACTACATCGAGGCCGACGCGGAGGAGGCGCGCAGCAAGCTCGGCCGGCCGCTCGCGGTGATCGAGGGGCCGCTGATGGCCGGCATGAACCACGTCGGCGATCTGTTCGGCGCCGGCAAGATGTTCCTGCCGCAGGTCGTGAAGAGCGCCCGCGCGATGAAGAAGGCGGTCGCCTACCTCGAGCCGTTCATGGAGAAGGAGCGCGCCGCGGGGGGCGTGGCCTCGACCAAGGGCAAGCTCGTGATCGCCACGGTGAAGGGCGACGTGCACGACATCGGCAAGAACATCGTCGGCGTCGTCCTGCGCTGTAACGGCTACGAGGTGCTCGATCTCGGCGTGATGGCGCCCGCCGAGAAGATTCTCGACACCGCCGAGAGCGAGCGCTGCGACATCGTCGGGTTATCAGGGCTGATCACGCCGTCGCTCGACGAGATGGTGCACGTCGCGAAGGAGATGGAGCGGCGCGGCATGCGGCAGCCGCTCTTGATCGGCGGCGCGACGACGAGCCGCCAGCACACGGCGGTGAAGATCGCGCCCGCGTACGGGCGCAGCGTCGTACACGTGAACGACGCGTCGCGCGCGGTCGGCGTCGCGGCGAATCTCCTCGACGCGCGCGCGCACGCGGAGCTCGACGTGAAGAACCGCGCCGCGCAGGAGCGCCTGCGCGCCGTCTACGCGAGCAAGCACGAGAAGCCGCTGCTCGCGCTCGAGGCGGCGCGCGCGCGGCGAACGAACGTCGCATGGCGCGCCGAGGATCTCGCGCAGCCGGCGTTCTTCGGCCGCCGCGAGCTGAAGAACGTCCCCCTCGCGGAGATCCGTCCGTACATCGACTGGACGTTCTTCTTCTCCGCGTGGGAGCTCTCCGGGAAATACCCGCGCATCTTCGAGAATCCGAAGTACGGCTCCGAAGCGAAGCGGCTGTACGACGACGCGAACGCGCTGCTCGACGAGCTCGAGAAGAGCCGCGCGCTGCGTGCGAACGCCGTCTACGGCTTCTGGCGCGCCGCGACCGACGGCGACGACGTCGTGCTCTACGACGACGCCGCGCGCACGGACGAGCTCGCGCGCTTCCCGATGCTGCGGCAGCAGCGCCCGCACGACGACGGCGCGCCGCAGCGCTCGCTCGCCGATTTCGTCGCGCCGCGCGAGAGCGGGCTCGCCGACAGCATCGGCGCATTCGCAGTGACCGCGGGCCTCGGCGCGGAGGAGCTCGCGAAGCAGGCCGAGGCTGCGAACGACGACTACCGCGCGATCCTCGTGAAGGCCGTCGCCGATCGCCTCGCCGAGGCGTTCGCCGAAATGCTGCACGCGCGCGTGCGCCGCGAGTGGGGCTACGGCGCCGCCGAATCCCTCTCGAACGAGGACCTGATCGAAGAGAAGTACCGCGGCATTCGCCCCGCGTTCGGCTACCCCGCCTGCCCCGACCACAGCGAGAAGCGCACGCTGTTTCGACTGTTAGGGGCCGAGGCCGTCGGCATCTCATTGACCGAGAGCTGCGCGATGTGGCCCGCCGCGAGCGTGTCGGGCCTCTACTTCGCGCACCCCCAAGCGCGCTACTTCAACGTCGGCCTGATCGGCCGCGACCAGGCGAGCGATTACGCCGCCCGGAAGCGCATGCCGCTGCCCGAGCTCGAGCGCTGGCTCGGCCCGAACCTCGCGTACGACCCGGACGAGCGCTGAGGTGTGCGCCCCGCCCTCGAGCGTGGCGCGTCTCGCCTTCGGAGTTTTCGTTGTTTCGTTGGTCACCCTCCCGGCGCGGTCCGAGGATGACCGCATCCGATCGGGCCATGAACGCACAGCGAGAGGTGACGTGGCTGCGGATGGCCGCAGACGAATTGGCTTCGTGCGAACCCGACGTCCCCGACATCTTGGAACGGCCCGATCGTCTACCGAACCCTCCTTTCGAGCGGATCGCGTCTCGCTGACCACGATCGATCTCCGTACCGTGCCTGGATGCGCTTTGCCGCGGTGCTATTCGACGCCGCCGGAACCCTGATCGCCCCCGCCGAACCGGTCGGCGAGACCTACTCGCGACTGGCACGCGGGCACGGCGTCGAGATCTCCGCCGCGCGCCTCGACGATGCATTCCGGCGTGTGTTCGCGAAGGCGCCGGCGAACGTGCATCCCGGCGAGTCGCGCGAGCGCGCTGCCGAGCTCGAGCGTGCGTGGTGGCGGTCGCGCGTACGCGAGACGTTCCGCGCCGCAGACGGCACGGCGCAGTTTCGGGAATTCGACGCGTATTTCGCGGCGCTCTGGGACCACTT
>DASTOI010000032.1:0-3022 GCA_035762585.1 Myxococcota bacterium | reverse complement strand
CGAGCGCGCGATGCACGAGTTCTTCGCGGGGCTCGGCTACTCGGTCGAGGACGGCCCCGAGGTCGAGACGGACTGGAACAACTTCGGCGCGCTGAACTTCCCGGCCGAGCATCCGGCGCGCGACACGCAGGCCACCTTCTTCGTCGAGGGCGGCTTGTTGTTACGAACGCAGACCTCGAACGTGCAGATTCGCGGCATGACCGGGAAGCAGCCGCCGTTCCGCTTCATCACGACCGGGCGCGTCTATCGCCACGATTTCGACGCGACGCACTTCCCGATGTTCCATCAGATCGAAGGCTTCTGCGTCGGCCCGAACGTCACGTTCGGCGATCTGAAGGGCACGCTCTACGCGTTCGCGCGCCACCTGTTCGGCCCGCAGACCGAGCTGCGTTTCCGCGCGCACTTCTTCCCGTTCACCGAGCCGAGCGCGGAGATGGATTTCCGCTGGGGCGAGCGCTGGCTCGAGTGGGGCGGCTGCGGAATGATCCACCCGCAGGTGTTACGGAACTGCGGGATCGATCCCGACGAGCATCAGGGCTTCGCGTTCGGCATGGCGCTCGACCGGCCCGCGATGGATCGCTTCGGAATCCCGAACATCCAGCTCTTGTTCGACGGCGACGTGCGCGTGCTGGAGCAATTCTGATGCGGGTCCCGCTCGGCTGGCTCGCGGAATTCATCGCCGTGCCGGCGCTGGACGAGCTCGCGCCGCGGCTCACGGTCGCCGGCATCGAGATCGAGCGCGTCGAGCGCACCGGCCCGGATCTCTCGGCGATTCGCATCGGCCACGTCGTCGGGCGCGAGAAGCACCCCGACGCGGACAAGCTCTCGCTGTGCCGCGTCGACGTCGGCGAGGGCGATCTGCTCGAGATCGTGTGCGGCGCGCCGAACGTCGCGGCCGGGCAGCGCGTGCCCGTCGCGCTCGTCGGCGTCGAGCTGCCCGGCGGCCTGCGCATCAAGAAGTCGAAGATCCGCGGCGTCGTCTCGAACGGGATGATCTGCTCCGCGCGCGAGCTCGGCCTCGGAGACGATCACGACGGCATTCTCGTGCTCGACCCGAACGCACCGGTCGGCCGGCCGCTGACCGACGTATTACGGGCGGGCGAGGTCGTGCTCGATTTCGAGCTGACGCCGAACCGCGGCGACTGGGCATCGATGCTCGGCGTCGCGCGCGAGGTGAGGGCGCTGTTCGGCGGCACGCTGAAGCTTCCGCCGCACGCGCCCGCCGAGAGCGGCGAGCCCGCGGCGAGCCGCCTCGCGATCGCGATCGACGACCGCGCCGGCTGTCACTGCTACGCGGCGCGCATCGTGCGCGGTGTGCGCATCGGCGCTTCTCCCGCGTGGGTCGTCGCGAAGCTCGAAGCCGCCGGCATGCGCAGCGTGAACAACGTCGTCGACGTGACGAACCTCGTGATGCTCGAGCTCGGCCAGCCGCTGCACGCGTTCGACCTGGACCGGATTCAGGGCCACGAGCAAGCGGCCCAGCACGGCGGAGCCGTGCAGGCCGCGCGCAGCGAGGCGCAGCCGAGCGGAGCTCGGAAAGTGACGGTTCGAGTGCGGGCGGCGCGCGCCGGCGAGAAGCTGCGCACGCTCGACGGGCAGGACCGCACGCTCGAGGCCGCGGACCTCGTGATCGCCGACGACTCGGGCGCGATCGCGCTTGCGGGCGTGATGGGCGGCGCCGAGAGCGAGGTCCACGAGGGCACGACCAACGTGCTGCTCGAGAGCGCGCACTTCGAGCCATCGCGCGTGCGCCGGACCGCTCGCCGGCTCGGCCTCCACAGCGAGGCGAGCTACCGCTTCGAGCGCAGCGTCGATCCCGATGGGCAGGCGCGCGCCGCGGATCGCGCGGCGTTGCTATTGGCGGAGCTCGCGGGCGGAGCCGTCGCCCCCGGCGTCATCGAGGCGCGCGGCGAGCCGGCGCCGCGCGTCGCCGAGATCGCGCTCGATCCCGCGCGCGTGAACCGCCTGCTCGGCACGCAGCTCGCGCCGGCGGAGATGATCGCGCTGCTCGCGCGCGTCGACGTCGCGGCCGAGGCGAGCGGCGCGCTGCTGCGCTGCAGGCCGCCGCGCTACCGCGCCGATCTCGCGATTCCCGAGGACCTGATCGAGGAGATCGCGCGCATTCACGGCTACGACGCGATTCCGGCGACGCTGCCGCCGGCCGCGCTGGCAGGCGTCACGCTGCCGCCGCGCCGCGCGACGCTCGACGCGGCGCGCGCGAGCCTGGTCGGCGCCGGGCTCACCGAGCTGATGAGCTTCAGCTGCGTCGATGCGAGCGAGCATGACGCGCTGCGGCTCGCCGAGAACGACCCGCGCCGCGCGTTCGTGCGCGTGATCAATCCGATCCACGCGAGCCAGGACACGCTGCGCACGCAGCTCGCCGGCACGGTGCTGCGCGCCGCGCGCGCGAACCTCGCGCGGCAAGCCGGCACGCTGCGCATCTTCGAGCTCGGCCGCGTGTTCGCCGCGAAGGGCGCCGGAGAGCTGCCCGACGAGCCGCTGCAGGCCGCCGTGCTGATCACCGCGAGCGAGCCGAGCCTCTGGGATCGCGGCGAGACCCCCGTGTTCTTCCAAGTGAAGGGCGTCGCCGAGCGGCTGCTCGCCGATCTCGGGAAGCCCGCGAAGTTCGCCGCAGGCGAGTGCGAGCCGTTCCTACACCCCTCGGTGTCGGGCACGTTCCTCGTGAACGGGCGCCCGGTCGTGCGCCTCGGCGAGCTGCATCCGGAAGTGGCCGCCGCCTTCGAGATCGACGTCGCGGCCGCGCTGGCGTGGGTCGACGTCGACGCGCTCGACGCGCTCGCGACGCCCGGCCCGCGCTATCGCGAGGTGTCGAAGCACCCGCGCATCGTGCGCGACTTGGCGCTGCTGTTAGGGCGCGACGTGGCGGCGGGCGACGTGCTCGCAGCGATCCAGCGCCTCGCCGGCAGCGCGCTCACGTCGGTCCATGTGTTCGATCGATACGAGGGCAAGGGCGTGCCGGAAGGAAAGGTGAGCCTCGCGTTCCGGCTCGTCTTCCAGCGCA